>CBJNAR010000110.1:0-8084 GCA_966434075.1 uncultured bacterium | reverse complement strand
GCCCGCCGCTGCCGGGCGGCGTAGTGCAGCGCGCGCCAGAGCGCCCGCGTATCGTCCACCAGGTAGCGCCGCCACAAGCGGCGCGGTTCCAGCAGCAGGCGGAACAGCCATTCGAGTCCGGCCTGCTGCAACGCCTCGGGCGCGCGTGGCAGGCGGCCGGTGATAAAGTTGAACACGCCACCCACGCCGATGCACACCGGCACGCCCAGTTGTTCCAGGTTGTGGTAAATCCAACGCTCCTGCTTGGGCGTGCCCAGGGCGACAAACAGCATATCGGGGCGGGCCGCGCGGATCCGCTCGATAATGCGCGCGTTCTCCGCCGGGTCGAACTCTTCGCACGCGGGCGGCGAATAAGTACCGACGATGCGCAGGCCGGGATAGCGTGTCTCCAGCAGGGCGGCGGCTTCGTCGGCCACGCCGGGCGCGGCGCCCAGCAGGAACATGCGATAGCCTCGCCGCGCCGCGAGGTCGGCGCAGTTCAGGATCAAATCGGTGCCGGTGATCCGTTCGGGTAACGGGCGGCGTAGCACCCGCGACAACCAGACCAGCGGCATCCCGTCGGGCACGGAGAGCGCCGCCGCGTTCAACAGGCGGACAAACGAGCGATCTTGATGGGCGATGTTGAGGAAATCGACGTTGACGGTCACCACCTGGTGCGGCTTGCCGGATTGCACAAATCCGTCGATCTGAGTTAGAACCTGGTCCCGCGACGTGCGATCGATCAGCACGCCCATCACATCGGTGCAATCCCGCGGGCGGCCGCCGGGGCCGCGCTCGGCAAGATAGGGGTGGGGGAGATCCAGTGCCCCCTCAGGGGCGTCCACGTAGGCAGCCTCGGCTTCGCAAAGGGCCATGCGAGCCTCCTTCATGAAGGTGAAATAGTGCTTGTTAGAGCGAAAAGTAGAAAGACGGAAACGATCTCCGGCTCCGTTCCGGCGGTCGCTGGGCCATCGCGCCGCGGCAGGAACAGAGTCCTGTGCGCCCCGGCATCCACGGGCCGCCGTGCCCTGGGATGCCTATCTCGCTTCAGCCAACTGGCTACCCAAGCATGAATTACGTGGCACAACCACAAGAGGAGGTAGCCGTTACAGGCACATAGGCAAATTTAGTGCCAAGGAACGATGTTTCGCGCGCACACCCGCGTAACGATGGGCGCGCCCGGCTTCGTTGTAGTGAGTAAGCAGTAGGACGTTGGCTCTGCAACACAGAGAGGAACCAGATAACCGTATGAATCACATCCTGTTGCGGGCGGCGCATGCCCGCGTGGCCCTGGTAGCCCTGGCACTGGCGACCGCCGCCGCCCTGCTGGCCCTGCCGGCCACCCCGCCTGCCCAGGCCCAGACGCCCGCCGGGGTGCTGGCGCCCAACGGCCAGCGCGGCGCGGCGTTCGTCCATACGACCAGCGCGCCCTTCGGCTCGCCCGCCTCGTACGAATCCCTGAAGCGGCTCCACGACACCGGCGCCAACTGGGTCTCGATCATCACACCGTTCCGCCAGCATGATGCCCGCGCCGTCGAATTCTACCGCTCGGCCAACGACCCCAGCGACAGCGCCATCTCCCAGATGGTCATCTACGCCCATTCGCTGGGCATGCGCGTCATGGTCCAACCCATTGTGCTCTCCGACGACGGGGTCTGGAACGGGTTCTTCACCCCGGACGACACCGCGCGCTGGTTCTCCAACTATCGCGACCAGGTGGCGGCCTACGCGGCGCTGGCCCAGAGCGTGCAGGCCGACGAGTTCTGCATCGGCACCGAGTTCTTTACGTTGACCACGCCGCAATACTCGCCGCAGTGGCGTCAGGTGATCAGCGCCGTGCGCGCGAAATACTTCGGCCCGCTGACCTACTCGGCCAACTGGGGCGACAAGAAGACGCCCGAATTTGCCACTATCGACTGGTGGGACGCGCTCGACTATATCGGCATCTCGGCCTATTTCCCGCTCTCCTGGAACAACTTCCTGACCGATCCCCTGGTCGAGGGCTGGCGGCACTATCGCGACCCGTTCGGCCCTAACGCCGTCGGTCAGGAATTCCACTGGTTTGACTCGGTGGCCGCCGCGCACGTCCGCTGGAACAAGCCGGTGCAGTTCACCAAAATCGGCTTCGGGTCGTATGCCAACTCGCCGGGCCGCTGGGATCTGCAACCCGACCCCTACCTCGAACTGAGCGTGCAGGCCAACGCCTATGACGCGACGATGCAGGTCTGGGGCAACGTCGACTGGATGACGGGCATCTTCTGGACGCCGTGGTACAGCGACCCGAATGCCGGCGGCCCGCTGGACAACGGCGAAAGCCCGCAAAACAAGCCCGCCGAGCAGGTGCTCCGCCAGTGGTACAGCCGCTAAGCGCGGCGGCGGGGGCCGTGGAACGGTTCCTGCTTATGCACGGGCGGTGCCGGTCTCAGGCGACCGGCGCCGCCAGGGCGCACTACCCGCACATAACCCCATTCCACTGGCGGGCCCCCGGATGCCTGGTTGGTTGGTGAAAGGATCAATCGAACGATGCGTGAATATTTGGAAACCTTCTTCCGGCGGAAGTGGCTCTTCTTCGTGCCGTTCCTGGCGGCGCTGATTATCGCCGTCGCCGGGGGCCTCTATACGTCCTGGCTGTATGAGGTGCAGGCGCGCATGATCGTGCAAGGCAACCCCGTGCTCGACGGCGCCGGGCAGCAGTTGAGCATGCCGGTCGCCACCGCGACGAACGAGTACACCGCCCTGACGGCGTTGTTGCAAACCGACGACTTCCTGCGCAAGGTCATCGAGGGGGTACCGGCCCTCAAGGGCGACGGCGATCCGAATAAGATGGACGCCACCATCGCCAAGTTGCGCAAAGACCTGAACGCCTGGACTTCCGCCGACAGCCTGATCAACTTCCGCTACCGCGACCGCGACCCGCAAACCGCGCAGCAGGTAGTCAGCCGGACGATCGACCTGTTCATCGCGCAGCGCAATGCCGACCGGGTGGGCGACGCCGATAGGGCGATCAGCTTCCTCAGCGCGCAGCAAGCCGATTACCAGCAGCAACTCCAGCAAGCCTCGACGGAGCTGTCGGCCTGGGAACAGAGCCACCCGCCGGCCGACCGGGCCAAGCTGCCCGAAGCCGAGCAGTTGAACTTCCAGCGCCTGCAGACCAACTACCAGACCGTTCTCGACCACCTCAAGTACGTGGGATCGGAGTTGGAAAAAGCGCGCTTCACCAAGGACAAGGCCGTGGCCTTGCAGGCGGGGACCTACCAGATCGTGGACCCGCCGGTGGTGCCGCAAAGCCCGGCGCTGTCGGTGAACAAGCTGCTCGGGGTGCTGCTGGTCGGCCTGGTGGTGGCCGTGGGCCTGGGGTTCAGCGTGGTAGCGCTGGTAACGTGGTTCGGGGGCCGGCGCGCGGCGGACAGCCCCTCGGCGCTGCCGCCCTGGCTCAACCGTATGATGGCGCAAGAGGAGCAGACGGCGTGACGCTGATCCTGCCGCTACTCTTCACCTTCCTGCTGGCCGGGCAATTCGTCCGCAAGTGGAACGCCGCGACCATCGCCGGGATGACCGTCTGGATCGCCGTCCTCGTCGGCGTTCACATCTTCATTTTGCGTTAGTGACTGCGGGCGCCGCACGGCGCCCGCCATGATTGGACAGCGATGAACGACTCCCTGGCCTTCCCCCAGGCGCGCGGGCAAACCCGCGAAACCACCGGCGGCACGCCCGCTGCCCGCCCCATGATCCAGCGCCCGCCCCGCGGCGTGCTGATCGGCCTGATCCTGCTGGGCGCGCTGACCGGGCTCGCCGTGGTGCTCACAGGCGGCGACCTGGTCCTGTTCGGCGTGCTGGCGCTGATCCCCATCTTCGGCATGATCTGGTACCGGCCCGTGTTCGGCGTCTACCTGGTGCTGGCCGGGGGGCTGCTGCTCGAACAGTACGGCATCGACGGCCTGGCCGACCCGGTGACGGGGCGCATCCCGCTGTTCAGCAATATCGGCGGCACCGAGGGCTGGAACGCCTGGACCCACGAGAACCTGCCCTGGCTGACGGCCAACCTGCTGGAACTGTTGCTCGCCTGGACCGCGCTCGCGCTGATCGTCCGCGAACGCAAGGCCCACCGGCTGCAGCTGGGGCGGCTGGGCGCGCCGCTGCTGCTGTTCCTGGCGGCGGTCAGCTTTTCGTGGGCGTTCGGCCTGCTCCAGGGCGGCGACTTCAAGGTCTCGCTCTGGGAGATCCGGGCGCTGTTCTACATGGGCATCTGCTACTTGCTGACCGTCAACCTCGTGCGGACCGCCGGGCAGGTGCGCATCATGGGCTGGATCGTCGTCGTCATGATCGGCATCAAGGCGTTGCAGGGCGTATACCGCTACTTCGTGCCCTTCCACGGCGACCTCACCGGGATTTACGCCATCACCGGCCACGAGGACGCGCTGTTCTTCGACACGCTGCTGCTGCTGGCCGCCGGTCTAGCTATCTACGGCGGCCCCATCCGCCTGCGGCTCCTCACCTGGGCCGTGGTGCCGTTCACGCTGTTCACGCTGCTGGCGACGCGCCGCCGGGCCGCCCTCTTCGCGCTGTTCGTCGGCGGCGCGGCCTACCTGCTGACCCTGCCCGCCGCCAAGCGGGTGCTGCTGCCGCGCATCCTGGTGCCGCTGTTTCTACTCGGCCTGGTCTATGTCGGGGTGTTCTATAACAGCGACTCCGCCATCGCCCAGCCCATCCAGATGATCAAGTCGCTCTACCAGCCCAACGACCCGCGCGACGCCTCGTCCAACCTGTATCGCGACTATGAGCAATACAACGTTATGTCAACGATACGCCACAACCCCGTACTGGGTACCGGCTTCGGGCGGCCTTACGAGATGCTGGTGCCGCTGGCGCCGATCCCCTTCCCCCTGCGTGACTACATTCCGCATAACGAGATCCTCTGGATCTGGCTGAAGATGGGCACCGTGGGGTTCATCATCTTCTGGCTGCTCATCGCTTCGTGTGTGATCCAGGGCAGCCTGGTCATGCGGCGGCTGAAAGATCCCTTCTTCCAGGCGCTGGCCGGCATGATCATCGCCCTGGTGGTGATGCAGGTCGTGATCGCCTATGCCGACCTGCAACTCACCTTCTACCGCAACATGATCTACCTCGGCGTGATGCTGGGCATCCTGATGCGGCTGGATCGGATCGATCCGGTGCTAGCCCGCCTGCGCCCCGCGCCCGCGGCCCCGCCGCCCGCCGCCGAATAGCGGGCGCCCTCAGCATACGCTACATCCCGGCCCCGGATGGGGAGAATCCCTTGCGTCCATCTTGACAAGCGGCCCGCGCCCCACTATAATGCCTGCAAAGTTGGCCGATAGGCCCAGGACGGGGGTCTGTCGCCGTGTCCCGCACCGTCCATGCTAGAGGGGAGGTGTGGCGCCCGTTCGTTTCCGGTTCGCCGGTTCTCACGAAACTTCGTTCTACCCTTCCTGTAAACACCTGCCGGGCCAGGGCAACCCGTCGCAGTGGAACCCCACGAGAGGTTTTTCGTATCCCTAGCACAATCGCATGGAGGAGAGCTTCTATGAAAAAATCCCGGATTAGCATGCTGCTGGTCTCGCTGAGCGTGAGCGCGAGCATGCTGTTGAGCGCGTGCGGCGGCGAGACGGCCACTCCCACCCCGGCCACCACCGGCGGCGGCAGCACCGGCGCGGCCACCGCCACCACCGCCAGCGGCGGCAGCACCGGCGGCTCGGGCGGCGTGGTCAAGATCGCGGTCGACCTGCCGGTGTCTGGCGCCGACGCCAGCGACGGCATCCCCACCCGCAACGGCGTCCAACTCGCCATCGACCAGGCCAACAAGGCCGGTGGCGTGATGATTGACGGCAAACCGACCCAGCTCCAGATGTACTTCCTTGATGACGTGCCCCCCGGCGGCCAGGCGCACGACCCGGCCCAGGGCGCCAAGAACGCCGACGCCTTCATCGCCGACCCGGACGTCGTGGTTATGATTGGCCCGTTCAATAGCTCGGTCGCCAAGGCCATGATGCCCAAGCTGAACCAGGCCAACCTGCCCAACATCAGCCCGGCGAACACCAACGAGACGCTGACCAAGCCGGAGTATGGCGCGACCAAAGACCTGCGCCCCACCGGCAAGGTGACCTACTTCCGCGTCTGCGCCACCGACGATATCCAGGGGCCGGCCGCCGCCGACTATGCCTACGACAAGCTCGGCAAGAAGAAAATGTACATTCTGGATGACACCGAGACCTACGGCAAGGGGCTGGCCGACAACGTCGAGAAAGAGTTCAAGAAAAAGGGCGGCACCGTCCTCGGTCATGACGGTGTGCCGAAGGGCACCACCGACTACAGCTCGATCCTGACCAAAGCGGCCTCGCAGGGCCCGGATGTGCTGTTCTATGGCGGCACCTCCTCCACCGGCATCCCGGTGGCCCGCAAGCAGATGAAGGCCGCCGGCCTCGACATCCCGATGGTGGGTGGCGACGGCATCATCAACGACGAGTTCTTGAAGACCGCCGGCGCTGACGCTGAGGGCACCTACGGCACCCTGGCCGCCGTCAACGCGACCACGCTGCCCGAAGCCAAGCAGTTCCTGGCCGATTACAAGACGGCCTTCGGCACCGACGTCGGTTCCTACAGCGCCAACGCCTACGAAGCGACCAACATCGCCATCGCGGCGATCAAGACGGCGGGTAAGAAGGACCGCGAGGCCGTGCGCGCCGCGCTGGCCGCCACCAAAGACTACAAGGGCGTCATCGGCACCACCAGCTTTGACGCGAACGGCGACACCACCAACCGCTGGATCTCGATCTACCAGGCCAAGGGCGGCAAGTGGGAGTTCATCGATCAGCTCAAGATCGAGCAATAACTCACCGATTACGATGAGTCGCGAGGGGACGGTTCCAGGTGGAGCCGTCCCTTTGTTGCATCCCGCCGTCCGGCCCCGTTACTCTGCCCCGTTGCCCGGCCCTTAAAAGGGCGGGCAACAAATACGAAGGCCGCCGGCGCGGCCTGGGCCAATGGAAATAGGCCGCGGAGGCGGCCTTCGTAGCGGCAGCCCGCCCCTTGAGGGTCGGGGCGCGGCCCCCGGATCTGAGTCTTGACAAGTGGATTCATCCCAACTATAATGCTGCCAATCTTCCGACCTACAGCGACGTAGACCGGCTGCTTCATTGATCGAATCTGCCCATGCCGCCCGGCGGTACACCCACCGGTTGCCGCAGATGCCGTCGTTCTCCCAGCCCACCAGAGGAGGCTGTCAATGAATAAGCCCCGGTTCCCGCTCTTGTTCGTAACGTTGACTGTGAGCGTAAGTATGCTGCTGTCCGCGTGCGGTTCCAGCACTGCCGATACCACCCCGGCCGCCGGCAATAACACCGGCAACACCGGCGCCGCCCCGACGACCGCTGCCGGCGGGAGTTCGGGTAACGTAGTCAAGATTGCGGTCGACCTGCCCGTGACCGGCGCCGAAGGCGGCATCGGCATCCCCACCCGCAACGGCGTCCAGCTTGCCATCGACCAGGCGAACAAGGCGGGCGGCGTGACTATCGACGGCAAGCCGATGCAGCTCCAGATGTTCTTCCTCGACGACGTGCCGCCCGGCGGCACCTCGCACGACCCGGCGCAGGGGTCCAAGAACGCCGACGCCTTCATCGCCGACCCGGATGTGCTGGCGATGTTTGGCCCGCTGAACAGCAACGTTGCCAAGGCCATGATGCCCAAGCTGAACCAGGCCGATCTCGCCAATATCAGCGCGACCAACACCGGCCCGGAATTGACCAAGCCCGACCTGGGCGAAACCAAAAGCCTGCGCCCCACCGGCAAGGTGACCTACTTCCGCGTCTGCGCCACCGACGATATCCAGGGGCCGGTCGCCGCCGATTACGCCTACGACAAACTCGGCAAGAAAAAAGTCTACATCCTGGACGATACGGAGTCGTACGGCAAAGGGTTGGCCGACCAGTTCGAGAAGGAGTTCAAGGCCAAGGGCGGCACCGTCCTCGGCCACGACGGTGTGCCGAAGAACACGACCGACTATAGCTCCATCCTGACCAAACCCGCCGCGGCAGGCCCCGATCTGCTCTACTTCGGTGGCACCACGGCCACCGGGATCCCCATCGCCCGCA
>CBJNAR010000109.1:0-8097 GCA_966434075.1 uncultured bacterium | reverse complement strand
GTTGTAGGGGCCGGTTTCGAACCGGCCCGCGGCGCCGACATTGCGTTGTAGGGGCCGGTTTCAAACCGGCCCGCGCCCGGCGGGATTCGGCGGCCCTTTAGAAGCGCAGCGTCCCGTTGGTCAGGGCCAGCAGCAGGCTCAGCACGTAGCACACGGTGATGATGCCGATAGCGGGGACAAGCAGGGTGGGGCCGAGCAAGCCCGGACGGGCCGGGCCCGCCCGGCGGCCCTGGACACGGGCGCGGATCACGCCGGCCAGCGCCAGCAGCAACAGCAGCGCGGCGGCGCCCAGCAGCACCGCCAGCACCGGCCCGCCATCCTGCCCGGCCAGCCCACGACTCACGGTCGCCGCTACAAAGCCGAACAGCACCAGCGGCAGCACGGCGATGAGCAACCGGCCGGGCAAGACCAGCGCCGGGTTGCGTACAAAGCCGGCTTCATGCACCAGCCACGCGCCGAGCATGCCGCAGGCGATGGCGACGATCAAGAGCGGAAACAGAGCATACATCGGGCTTACACCGCGCCGGATAGGCGAAGGGCCAGGAGATGGCTGCTCTCCTGGCCCCGTGCCGTATCCGTATGCCGGTTACTCGCGATCCTCGATATCGTCGTCCTCGAACTCGGTTTCCTCTTCCGAATCCTCGGCTTCGACATCGGCCTCGTTCTCGCTCTCAAACTCGCCGCCCAGGTCCTCGTCCTCATCGTAGCCGTAGCGGCCCGAGGTGGCCGCCGGGCGATAGGCCGCCGCCGCGCCCTTGGAGGGGAACGATTGCCGCCCGCGCATCGACGGGTCCTGGTAGGCCTCGCGGATGATGATCGTCAGGCTGCGGTCGCTCACCGTGGTGACGGTGGCTGTGTAGCGGTTGCCCGCCTGCATGAAGCGGATCAGGCGGTGTGCCAGCTTCGCCTCGACCAGGCCCAGGTAGGATCCGCTTTCGGTTTGCACCTGCAGCTTGGCGCCGACCAGCACCAGGTTGACCCGGTCGCCACCGGTCAGCGACAGCAGGGTCGGCCCGCTGGCGAGGTCGGTCAGGTGGGCCAGGCCGGTCTTGCCCGTCTCCTCGATGAAGGTATGCGGGCTGATGCGCTCGGCGGGTTGGGCCGCCGGGCGCTTGGCGACGGCCGCGGCGGCGCCGGCGGGCTGCTGGGCCAGCGGCGCCAGGCGCTGCATATTCTTCTGCGCGATGGCGTTGCCCGGCGCCAGTTCGACCGCGCGCTTGTAGGCTTCGTAGGCTTCCCGGTAGTTGCCCAACTCCAGGTGCGCCTTGCCCAGGCGGTTATGGGCGTCCGCGTCGTTGGGATCGATGGCGAGGATCGCCTTATTCACGTCCACGGCTTCGGTCCAGCGACTCTGCATCGCCAGGGCAATGGCCCGTTCCGGCAGAATACGCCGCAAGCGCGCGGTTTCTTCAGGACTATTCTGAGGCATTGCGGTTACCTCACCTCACTTATTATGCGTTTCGATTAATGCGCCCGGCGGCCTGGTAGAGGGCCACGGTGGGGCACACCACAGTAGAGTGCTCCTGGAGGGGAGCAGGCCTAGTATATACGCAGCAAGCGCGAGATTGGTTCCCTGGAAACCGGCACGCACAAAAGACCCGGCGCCATCCGCCGCGCTGCGTTTGTCCATAGCTAAACGCAGCACGGCACGCCGGGTTACGGGTGCGCGCCGCCGGTGGCGAAATGGCGATCCGGGGATCAGGCGCAAACGAGCTCGAAGCGCGTGCCCGGTCCAACCGCCGGGGTGGGATCAGCCAGTTCGCCGCTTAGCGACCAGGGGCCGGCCTCGGTGATGCGCACGCGCCGCAACTCGCCGCGATGCGGGTCCGAGGCCGCGCCGGGGAAGAAGACAATCTTGTTGCCCCGCGTGCGCCCGGTCCACTTGCCGCGCTCGCGGCCCTCGACCAGCACTTCCTGGACCGTGCCGATAAGCGGCGCGTTCAACTCGCGCCCGATCTGTTCCTGCAACGTCTCGACGGCGTGCAGCCGGGCCATCTTCTCGTCATGCGGCACATCATCTTCCCAGGTCGCGGCCACCGTGCCGGGGCGCGGCGAATAGGCGGCGACATGGACCTTGTCGAAGCGCAACTCTTCCAGCAGATCCATCGTGTGCTGGAACTGGTCGGTGCTCTCACCGGGGAAGCCGACGATGATATCGGTCGCCATGGTCACATTGGGGATCGTCTCGCGGATGCGGCGCACCAGATCGCGATAGTAGCGCAGGGTGTAGCGGCGGCGCATGCGGCGCAGGATCTCCTCGTCGCCGGCCTGCACGGGCAGGTTGATATGCTCGCACGCCTTGGGCAGCGCGGCCACCGCGTCGATCAGCCGCTGGCTCATATCCTTGGGGTGCGAGGTCAGGAAGCGGACGCGCTGCAACCCGTCCACCTCGTTCACCGCGGCCAGCAGGTCGGCCAGGTCGGTCCGCGGTAGCAGGTCGTGGCCGTAAGTGTCCACGTTCTGCCCCAGTAGCGTCACCTCGCGCACGCCCTGCGTGGTCAGCCCGCCCACCTCGCGCACGATGTCGTCGATGGTGCGGCTGCGCTCGCGGCCTCGGCGGAAGGGCACGATGCAATAAGTGCACGTCTTGTTGCAGCCGTAGATGATCGGGATATAGGCGGCCACGGTGCCCGCCTGCGCCGTGGGCAAGAGTCCTTCGAGCGCCAGCGAGACGCCATATTCGCCCAGGTCGGGCGCGGCGTTATTGGGCAGGCCCACCAGGAAATCGCGCACCGCCGACGGCTTGAAGAACATATCGACCATCGGGAAGCGGCGGCGCAGCGTCGTCTGGTCGTCCGTGACCATGCAGCCGGTGAGTGCGACAAACGTGTTCGGGCGGCGCCGTTTCAGCCCGGCGATTTCGCCCAGCTTGCCGGCGATGCGCTCTTCGGCGCTGGCCCGCACCGAGCAGGAGTTCAGCACGACAATATCGGCTTGGTCCATCTTCTCCGTCATCTGATAGCCGCGCTTCTCCAGCGCCGCGCCGATGTAGTTGCTGTCGGCAACGTTCATCTGGCAACCGACGGTCCAGAGGAAGTAGCTCCGCGCGTCCTGTGCTGTGTTGCTCATGGTCTGGTCCTTTTGCATGCTGCGCTTTCCACCCGCCCCAGGCGGGATTCCCACGTGCTAGACGAACAATTATACTGGATAGCCCGGCAGCGCGCAAGGCAGCGCTCCGCGCCTTTACGGTGGCACGATTGATGATGAGCCTGCCATGAGCCAGGTTGGTTTGACTCTCCCGTGCGGACATGGTATAGTGGGCGCGGCAGAAATCTTCCGGCGGCACGGCCGGCCCCCTGGGCACGGGTCGGGCGGACGGCTGCACACTACAGGGGCCCAGCCATGACTTCGATGAAACCACGTGACCGCAAATGCTTGAGTTGCCGGCACTATCAGCCCTCACCCCTCTGGCGTAAAGGCTGGTGCCGCAATCCGTTACTCTATGATCCGCAGACGAATCATCTGGTCGAGGCCGAATCGCTGGCCTGCAGCCGGACGTTTATCGATTATTGGGAGCCGCGCGACGGCGCCACGGTGGCCGACAACGCCATCCCGGTGGACGGCGGCCCGCGGCCCGTGCGCCGGGCGCCATCGATCCCGCTGACGCCGACCGGGCCGGGCGGCGCGCCGTTGCGCAGCAGCGCCGTGCCCATGCCCCTCCAGCCGCCGGGCAATATCCCGCGCCCGCCCCAGTTGTCGCTGGTGAAACCGCTGGCCCCACCCGCCGCCGAAAGCGTACACGAATTGCAGACGGCGCCCCGGCCACTGATTCCGCCGCCGGTCCCGCCCGAACTGGCCCCGACTGCGGAAGAGCAGGCTGCCGCGGCGCGGCCCGTCGTGCGCGTGGAGCAGGACTACCCGCTACCCGAGGACCGCAGCCGCATCCAGGCCATCCTGAGCGGCGCCCTGCTCGTGGCCCTGGTCGTGGCCGCCGTGGTGCTGCTCAAGCCGTTCCCCAACGCGGGCAAGCCCGCCGCCACGCCGACGGTGCCCGTGCCTGTCGTGGCCATCATCCCGACCGATACGCCGGTCCCGCCGACGGCCACGCCCGCGCCCACCGCCGTCCCGACCCCGCTGCCGCCGCCCGTCATGGCCGTGGGGGGGAACGCCGAAGTGACCGGCCTCGCCACCGGGGGCGGCTTGCGCGTGCGCCAGACGGCCAGCCTGAATGGGCGGGTTGTCGGCGCCATGAACAACGGCACGCGCGTCCAGATCAAGGGCGGCCCACAAACGGCGGACGGCGTGACCTGGTGGCAGATCAGCGGCTGGGATGCCAAAGGCACGGTCGGTTGGACTTCAGGCAAGTACCTGAAACCCGTTCGTTAGCACAGGAGGTTTTGCGGCATGGCAGTTCTGCACAGGGAATCCATCGATATCCAGGTCAACGGCAGCCGCGTGACGGCCTTGATTGTCCGGCCCGAAGGCCAGGGACCGCTGCCCGGCGTGGTGCAGATCCAGGAGTGGTGGGGCATTGAGCCGCACGTTGTGGACATGGCCCAGCGGCTGGCCGCCGAGGGCTTTGTCGTCATGGTGCCCGATCTCTACCACGGCCAGGTCGTCACCGAGCCCGACGAGGCACAAAAATCGGTGATGATGCTGCACGGCAACCTGCAACAGGCCGTGAAGGAGATCGGCGCGGCGATCGACGCCCTCAAGGCGCGCCCCGATGTCGAGCCGAAGCAAGTCGGCGTGATGGGCTATTGCGTGGGCGGGCTGCTGACCTGGCTCACCGCCCTGCGCAACGACAACGTGGCCGCCGCCGTGCCCTGGTATGCCGGCGGGTTCGACCCCACCCCGCAAGACATCAGCGGGCTGCAAGCCCCGGTCCTGGCGATTTACGGCGGCCTGGACCAGAGCATCCCGGCGGCCCAGCGGGAGAAGATCGAGCGGCTGCTGAAGGAGGCGGGCAAGAACGCCCAGGTGCTGGTCTACCCCGAGGCCGGGCACGCCTTCATGAACCCGGACCACGGCATGGGCCACGAAGGATCGGCGCAGGATGCCTGGCCGAAGGCCGTGGCCTTCCTCAAGCAACATCTCAGCAAGCAATAGGCACGCACAGGCGAGGGGCCGCCCGGTTGCCGGGCGGCCCCTTACGCATCCCGGTACATAGCCGATCCGGCAATCCGGCCCGCCCGCGGGAAAGGACACGGTGGCCCCGATTTTCAGCTACCTGCTGACCATGCTCGTGTTTTTCAGCAGCGCGTTCGTGCAAGGCGTGATCGGCTTCGGCTTCAATATCCTGACCGTGCCCTTCCTGACCATCCTGGCCGACGCCAAAACCGCCGTGTCGGTGGTCAGCATCCCCAGCCAGTTGAACTGCGTGTTGCTGGCGCTGCGCCCGCAAGGGCCGCCCGGCGATCCGTTCGCGTGGCAGCCCGGCCTGCTGCTGCCGATCTTACTCACCGGCGCGGTGGGCACGCTGGCTGGGGCGAGCCTACTGGTGGCGCTCGATCCGTCGCTGGCGCTCACCTGCCTGGGCGGGCTGGTGGTGCTCTTTGTGCTCACCGACCGGGTCCGCCGTGACTGGCATCCCAACCCGCGCCACGAGCGGCCCCTGGCCCTGGCCGTCGGCCTGGTCACCGGCGTGCTCAGCGGCCTGGCCGGAGTCAGCGGCCCCACCCTGGTGCCCTACCTGCACAGCCGCAAGCTCGACAAGCACCAATTCGTCACCTACCTGAATATGCTGTTCCTCTGCTTCGGCGCCTACCAGTGGATCGTCTTCTTCTTCGTCGGCCTCTACACCTGGGCGCGCGTGGTCGAAGCGGCCAGCTTCATCCCGGCGGCCCTACTCGGGATCGGGCTGGGCGCCCGCGTCCGCAACCGCGTCAGCGCCGCCTTCTTCAACCGGCTGGTGCTGCTGATCCTCTTCGTGACCGGGCTGGACCTGATCCGGCGGGGCCTGCATCTGTTCTGAGGTCCATTTGCCCCGGTACAGCCTTTGCGGTCCACACCAGGCGCCTACCCGGCCAGCGCCCGGCGGACTTCGCGCCAGGAGAGGCGTGTGCCCTGCAACAGCGTGCCCGCACGGAACAGCCGCGCTGCCGCCGCGATGCCGCCCACCACAGTGAGCGCCAGCACCGCCAGGCTCACCGCCACCTGCCACGGCGGCACCGTGGTCACCGCCAGGCGCGCCAGCATAATCGCCGGCGCCGTAGGCGGGAAGATGCTCAGGAAGACGGCCAGCGGGCCGTTCGGGTCCGCCGCCAGCGGCGCCAGCAGGAACAGCGGCACGATCGCCAGCATTGAGACAACGCCCGCGTATTGCGAGCTTTCGCGCCGCGACGGGCTGATTGCCCCGATGCCGGCCATCAGCGCCGCGAAGAACAGGTAGCCCAGGAGGAAGTAGACCACCGCCAGCCCCCACACCGCGAGCGGCACGTTCACCGTGCCCAGCGCCGCCACGAACGAGGCGCCCGACCCGGTCAGCACGTAGGCCAGCCCCAACCAGATCAGCAACTGGATCAGGCCCAGCGCGCCCAGGCCCAATACCTTGCCGGTCAGCAGTTGTCGGGCCGAGCCGGAGGTCAGCAGCACCTCCATGATGCGGTTTTCCTTCTCTTCCAGCAGCGCCTGCAACAGAATCCCCGACGACATGAAGATGGCATAGGTCAGCAGCAACGCGAAGCCGGTCACCAGCAACAGGTTTTGCCCGCCCAGGTCGCCCGCGCCGCCGCCGGCACCGGCCACGGCCACCGCCTGGAGCCGCATCGGCTCCAGGAGGCGCAGGGCCGTGCGTGGGTCCTGATCGGGCAGCAGGTTCGTCAGCAGCACCAGGCGCAGCACCTGCTGGCTCGTCACTCCATTGCCCGGCTCGACACCGCGGGTATAGTGGACGACGCGCCCGCTGGCCCGGTAGTCCGCCGGGATCACGTAGAACGCGCTGATGGTGCCCGCCGTGAGGGCCGCGCGCCCGGCGGCCTCGTCGGGATAGGCCTTGACGAAGCCGGGCGGCAGCACCGCCGGGATCGTCGTGATCGTGCCGCTGGCGTCGGTGTAGCCGAAGGGCTGCGCGCCCTGCGCGGTCAGCAGTTGGCCGATCCCGCCCAGGCCTTGCTGGCTCAGCGCGTCGTTCGTGCGCCCCTGGTTGGAGAGGAACATGATCAGCGCGATGAAGAGCGGGATGCCGATCGTCGCCAGGTAGAAGCTTGGTTTTTGCAGGTGGGTCAGGAACTCGCGCGCCGCCACCGTCAATGTCTTGTTCATCGTCTCATGCCCCCCGCAATGCCTGGCCCAGCTCACGCAGACCCAGGCGCTTGCCGTAACGCAGCATGCCGAACCGCAGCACCCGCCCGGCGACCCAGATCATGCCCAGCGCGGCGCCCGCCGTGATCGCCCACGCCAGCACGATCTGCTCGACCGGGACGGTCATGGCGGCTTGCCGCAACAGCAGCGTCATCGGCGCGGTATAGGGAAAGAAGCTCAGGCCCAGCGCCAGCGGCCCGGTCGGGTCGGTGAGGATGCTGATGAAGAACCAGATCGGCACGGCGCCCAGCAGGCTGAAGATGCCCGAAAGCTGCTGGCCTTCCTGCCGCGCCGTGACCATCGCGCCTACCGCCGCCAGCGACGCCGCGAACAGCAGGTAGCTGGGCACAAACAAGGCGACGATCAGCAGCACCGTGTCCCACGGCAGCGACACATCGGCCAGGAAGGGCACATAGGCCCGCCCCACCCACAGGGTGAGCAGCCCCACGCCCACCCAGACAGCCATCTGCACCAGCCCGACCACACCCAGGCCCAGGATCTTGCCGCCCATGAGATCGCCGGGGCGCACCGAGGTCGCCAGGATCTCCATCACCCGGCTCTCCTTCTCCTCGGCCACGCTCTGCATCAGGTACGACCCGGCGATATAGCTCGCCAGGTAGAACAGGAAGGCGAACAGGAACGGCACCAGCACGGCAGCGGCGGGGTTGTTGGGCCGCCCGTCGGCCCGCAGATTCACGGTGTCGGCGATGGGCGAGGCCAGGCGGGGGTCGTCGCCGGGAATGGCGGCGAGCAGGCTCTGGCGCAGCAGGCGGGTGAAGCGATCCTGGCCCACCTGCGGAATCGCGGTCGCCGCGTAGCCGGTAACATTTCCTGTCGCTCGGTAGTCGGCGGGCA
>CBJNAR010000108.1:0-8108 GCA_966434075.1 uncultured bacterium | reverse complement strand
CGCTGATGGGCGCCCTGCTGGCCTATGTCCGCGTCAAGACCGATAGCCTCTATCCGGCCATCTTCCTGCATGCGCTCATTAATTTCCTGACGAATGTCTTGGGATAACGTCATCCGCAGAGCTAGGGCGGTGCCCCATTTAACGTGGTTCGCGGTACTGCATCATCGCAGTAGGCTGGCGGACGAGGGTGGAAAGCAGGCGCGAGAGGCCGAACTTGGGCTGGAGGCTGCGCGGCAGGTCGCGCCAGCGTACCGGGACGAAGCCGTAGCGCCGGTAGAACGGCGCCAGTTCGCCCCGGCATTCCAGGTAGAGCGGGGCGTCGGCGGCCTGGACCAGGTGCCTGATGAGCAGGGCGCCGAGGTGCCGGCCCCGCCACTCCGGGCGGACGACCAGGCTGCCCAACTCCTGCGCGCCCGCGAACCGGCGCAACTGCCCGCAGGCCACGATCTGCCCGTCACACTCGATCACATGGAACTGCTGGAAGCGTAACTGCGTGGGATCCAGGCGCTCGCCGCGCACCAGCGCGCGGATCGCCGGCATATCGGCCTCGCGTGCCGCACGCAGCACGCACCCGGCGGGCAAGGCGTCCTCGCCTGTGGTCATAGGTGTTCCTTGTAGCCGTGTGCTACGCACCGCTTACGCGATTAGCTATCAGCCGTCAGCCGTCAGCCGTCAGCATCCGTCATACTGACCACTGACCACTGACCACTGGCCACTCGTCACCCTGCGTCGTGTTCGGCCATCCAGGCGCGGGCGAGATCGGTCGCGGTGGCGACATCGTCCTGGGCCAGTTGCCCGTCGAGGACCAGGTTGAGCAGGTAGTCTTTCAGCGGGCGAATCCAGGGGCCGGGCGGGCGGTCGAACAGCGCCATGAGGTCGTTACCGTCGAGCGGGCTCTTGATCTTGGCAACTTCTTCTTGCGCCTCGATGGCGGCGCAACGGGCCATCAACGCCTCGACCCGCCCGGCGGCGGCGGCGATGCGGCGGGGGTTGGCGCTGGTCACGTCGGCGCGGGCCAGAGCGAACAGCCGGTCGGTCACGGGCGCCGACTCGCGGATGAAGCGCCGCACCGCCCCGTCGGTCCAACTGTCGTCGTAGAGGCCGATGCGCAGGTGCTGAGCGACCAGTTGCTCGACCTGGGCGATCACGTCCTGCGGCTGGCGCAGGCGGGTGAGGATCTCGCGGGCCATGTGCGCCCCGATCACCTCGTGGCCAAAGAAGTGGACCTCGCCGTCCTGCACGCTGAAGGTGCGCGGCTTGGCGATGTCGTGCAGCAAGGCGGCCCAGCGCAGAATCAGATCGGGGTGGGCCGGGTCGTCGGCCTGCGCGGCGCGGTCCACGACCTGGAGAGTGTGCTCGTACACGTCTTTGTAGTGGTACGGCCCCTGGGCCATGCCGTGCATCGGCGTGATTTCGGGGATCACCTGGGCCAGCAGGCCCAACTCGTCGAGCAGGCGGATGCCGGGCGAGGGCCGGGGCGCGAGCAGGATGCGGTTCATCTCGGCAGCCTTGCGCTCCCAGGCCACGCTCGCCAGCAGGGGCGCCTGTGCGGTGGCGGCCAGGCGCGTCTCCGGGTCCAGTTGCCCGCCGATTTGCAGCGCCAGCCGCACGGCGCGCAGCATCCGCAAGGGGTCTTCGGCGAAGCGGGCCGCCGGGTCGCCCACGCCGCGCACGATGCGCGCGGCCAGGTCGGCGCGGCCCTCGAAGGGATCGTAGAGCGTACCCGTCGCCAGGTCGTAGGCCAGCGCGTTCATCGTGAAGTCGCGGTAGGCCAGGTCGGCGTAGAGGTCGGGTGGCGTCGGGTCGTCCGGCGGCGGCACGGGCGGCGGCCCACCGTCCGGCGGCGTGCGGAAGGTGGTGATCTCGTAGCTGTGCTCGCCCGCGATGACGCCGACGGTGCCGAACTTTTCGCCCACGGCGTAGATCGTCTGGGGGCGGGCCTTGGCCGCCAGCCGCTTAACGGTCTCGACCGGGGCATCGGTCGCCAGGTCCATGTCGCCGGGCGGGTGTTCCGCCAGCACGTCGCGGACGACGCCGCCGACCAGGTACAGCCGGTGCCCCGCCGCGGCAAACCGCTCGGCGAGGCGATCCAGAAATGGGTTGTGCAGTTGATTTCGGTCCATGACGAGTGGTCAGTAGTCGGTGGTCAGTGGTCAGTAATCACTGGTATGGAGCATCGCCATCCCTGAGTAGGGGGCATCTGACAGTCGGTATTTCGTTAGCGTTTGGCCTGCTTGCGCCGGCGGCGGGCCGTGCGGCGGGAGCGCGGCGGCGTAGCGGGCGGGTCTTCCGGCGGCGGGGTGCCCTCCGCGGTGTGCGGGGCAATGGGCAACTCGACTTTCGGTGCGTTCTTGTTCAGCAAGGACGCCGCCGCGGAGGTAAAGCTGCGCACTTCCCGTTTAATCCAGTCTTCGTGCATGGTCCTGTTCCTTTACATAATATCTCAGCGCCGTTCGCCGAACAGCGCGCGGCCCAGGCGCACCATCGTCGCGCCTTCCTGGATGGCGGCCTCGAAGTCGTCGCTCATGCCCATGCTTAGCTCAGACCATGCCACGTCCGGGTGTGCCGCCTGGAGTTGGTCGCGGAGCTCGCGCACGGCGGCGAACTGGCGGCGCAGCGCCGCTTCGTCCAGGCCGGGCGCGGCGATGGTCATCAGCCCGCGCGGGGCCAGGTGCGGGCAGGCGCGCAGCGCATCGGCCAGGGCCGGCACATCGGCGGGCGCCGCGCCCGTCTTGGCCGCCTCGCCGCTGATGTTGACCTCGATCAGCACCGGCAGGGGCGGGCGGTCCGGCGCGTCGCTGGCCCGGTGGCGCTCCAGGTCGGCCAGCAGGTCGCGCCGGTCCACCGACTGGATCGAATCGAAAAAAGCAGCGGCGCGGCGTGCTTTGTTGCGCTGCAATGTGCCGATGAGATGCAGGGTCAGGGCGGGGCGCGGGATGAGATCCGCGCCCTCGGGCGAGTGTGCCCCCTCGGCAGAGCCGTCTGGCGGCGCGAACTTCGCCAGCGCCTCCTGCACGCGGTTCTCGCCGAAGTCGCGCACCCCTAGCGTGGCGGCCTCGGCGATGCGCGTGAGCGGCTGGGTCTTGGTCACGGCGATCAGCGTCACCGTGGCCGGGTCGCGCCCGGCGCGCTCGGCGGCGCGGGCGATGCGCTCGCGGATAGCGGCCAGGGCCGCGGCCAGGGTCTGGGGCGGGGCCGTCACCGAGCTATGCCTCCGGCAAGCCGAGGAAGGCCACGAAGCGCCCGGCCCGGCCTTGCTCGGCGCGGTGCGAGTAGAACAACTCGGTCGTCTCGGCGGTGCAGATGCCGTCGATGACGATGTTCTCCGGGGCCAGCCCGGCCAGTAGCAGGGCGCGCCGGTTGGCCTGCCAGAGGTCCAGGAAGGGTTTCTCGTCGGACTCCGGCTCGCTGCGCGGGAGATCCTGCTGGTCCTTCCAGGCGGGGCGGCGGCGGCTCCAGACCAGCAGCGGCGGTTCGCCCTGCCACTCGTCGTCGGCGCCGGGATAGGCGTCGCGGATGGCCTCGACCACCTCGCCGCCCACGTCGTAGCAGCACGGCCCGATGCTGGGGCCCATGACCGCGACCAGGCGGGTCGGGTCGCTGCCGTAGGCGCGGGCCATGGCCTGCACCGTGGTCTCGGCGATGCGCCCCGCCGTGCCCTTCCACCCCGCGTGGGCCAGCCCCACGGCGGGCGTCACCGGGTCGTAGACGAAGACGGGCACGCAGTCGGCGGAGCCGGTGAGCAGCAGCAGCCCCGGTGTGCGCGTGATCAGCCCGTCGGCGCCCGCGATGCCGCGCTGCCCGGCCAGGGTGCCCAGGCCCGCGTCAGCCTCCGTCACCGCGCCGACCTCCGTGCCGTGGATCTGCTCCGGCGCCACCATGCGCGTGGCCGGGATGCCCAGCGTGGCGGCAAAGGCGGCCCAGTTGGCGTCGGCGCGGGCCGGGTCGGCGCCGCGCCGTTTCAGGTTCCAGTCGCCCGCCGGTCCCCAAGGCCCCGCCGGGCGGCAACGCGTGGTGCAGCCCTGCACCAGATCGGGATACGCGGCGAACCCGGCCAGGAGATAGATGGGCGGGACGGGCGGGCTAATGGATGCGTCCGTCGCGCTCAGTGCCATCGGCCGGTTCTTCCTCAAACTCGTCGATCAGGTCGTCCTCGTCCTCGAACTCGTCGTAGTTGGAGACGAACTCGTGCTGCTCCAGGCGCGGGTAGTAGACCTCGATGCCGTACTCTGCCGACACGCCCAGCGGCTCGCTGACCTCGTCGAGGATCTCGTCGATGAGGTCGGTGCGCTGGTCGGCGTTCAGGCGCCCGGCGTATTCGGCCCAGACCAGCAGCGTGCCGACGATCTGGTCTTCCACATAATGCACGTCGAGCTTGCCGATGTTCATCGGCTCCTCGTTCTCGTCCTTGACATCGGCGTCGAAGATCGAGATCTCCTCGGAGTGGGGCGTGCGGGCACTGCGGCGCAGCTTCAGGTTCATGGCTCTGGCTCCTTTTACTGACCCGTGACGTAGCTCAAGATGAGCTGATCGATCACTTCTTCGACGGGGGCACGGTCGTCGGTGAAGACGGGGTGCCCGGCGGCATCGGCGGGCGTGAACTCACGCATCTTCCCAATGTTCGGATCCAACGAGACCGCGAAGACCTGTTGGAGCAGTGGCTGGTGGATGGCGGCGGCGTTGGCCTGGAAGTGGGCCAGCCCGTCGTCCTGCATGCTGCCGATGACCATCGTGTTGCCGGTGCCCGCCACGTCGATGGTATAAACGTGCGGATAGACCGTGCGCATCGTGGCGGCGATGGCATCGACTAGCCGATAGTCGGTGGCGGTGCGTCCGGCGTTGATCATGACCACTCCGTTCGGCTCCAGCTTGTCGCGCACTTCCTCGAAGAACTCGCGCGTGGTCAGGTGGAACGGGATGTACGGCTGGCGGTAGGCGTCGATGCCGATGATGCTGTATTTCTTGTCGGTGGTGCGCAGGTAGGCCCGCGCATCCTGGATGATGTTGTTGACGTTCGGCTCGTCCAGGTGGAAATACTTGCGGCCCATCGCGACCACCGCGGGGTCGATCTCGACGTTGTCGACCGGCTTAGGGCCGTATACGTCGGTGAACAGCCCCGCCGCTGTGCCCGCCGCCGAGCCGAGCATGAGCATGTTATGCACATCGTCGGGCCGCATATCGGCGTTGACGTAGGGCGCCACCAGCCAGTAGTCCCAGGGGCCGCCGGTCAGCGGCTGCGACTGGTCGGCGCGATAGACGCTGTGGATGGCGTGGCCCTCGTTGAGCACCAGATGAATATCGCCGTTCTTTTGCTGGACGACCTGGATGTAGTTATAGACCGACTCCTGCTCGGCCAGCAGCGTACCGTAGGGCGGCGGCTTGATCAGGCCGCTCGGCGGCAGCAGGAACAGGGCGACCACCGCCAGCAGCGCCAT
This sequence comes from uncultured bacterium, assembly GCA_966434075.1. Taxonomy (GTDB): domain Bacteria; phylum Chloroflexota; class Chloroflexia; order QHBQ01; family JAICKM01; genus JAICKM01. The sequence continues at coordinate 2,673 of CBJNAR010000108.1, read as the reverse complement.
GGCCACCACCCGCGACCCGGCGTGCCGCGTTACCAGCATGCCAAGCGCGGCGACGATCAGCAGCGCTCCCGCCCCAAGATACAGCGTGCGCGCGCTGCCGATGGTGGGCAGCAGCAAGAAGACCGGGACCAGCGTGCCCAGGATGCTGCCCAGCGTGGATAGGGCGTAGATCGACCCCGCCGTCTCGCCCGCCGAGTCCACCTGGTTCATGCGCAGGCGGATGGCGAACGGCGAGATGCAGCCGAGCAGGATCATCGGGATGGCGAACAGGGCGATGACCCCGGCCAGCGAGCCGTAGAACAGGCTGACCGAGACCTCGGCGAAGGCTTCGAGCGACCAGGAGAGGATGGGCCGGGCCAGCAGCGGAATCACGGCGGCGGCGATGCCCGCGGCGGCCACCATGCCGTAGAGCACGCCGGTGCGCGGGTAGCGGTCGGCCAGGCGCCCGCCCAGGTAGTAGCCCACGGTCAGGTAGATCATCACCAGGCCGATCAGGTTGGCCCAGATAAACAGCGAGCTACCGAAGTAGGGCCGCAGCAACTGCGAGGCGGTCATCTCCAGCCCCATCGTCACCATGCCGCCCACGAAGACCACGGCGGACAGCACCCAGATGCCGCCGGTCTGCGCTTCCGCCGTGCGCACGGCCCGCGCGGGGGCGGCGGCAGCGGGCGCGGCGGCCTGGACGGTGCGCTCGGGCACGGGCGCAACCCCGCGGACGCTCAGCAGGCCCGCCCCCGCCGTCAGCACCACCACGGCGGCGGTCACGAACAGCGTTTGCGCGATGCCCAGGTAGGGCAACAACACGAAGACCGGCACGAACGTGCCCGCGATGCTGCCCACGGTGGACAACGCGTAGATCGACCCGGCGGTATTGCCCGAGGCGTCCACCTCGCGCATGCGCAGCCGGATGGCGAAGGGCGACACCGCGCCCAGCAGCGTCACCGGCACCAGGAACAGCAGCACGATGCCCAGGATCGCCCCATAGGTCGTGCCGGTGATGGGGTCGGGGAAGTTCGAGGCCCAGTCGAGCACGGGCACCGCCACCAGCGGCAGCAGGCCGATCCAGATCCCGGCGGCGGCGATCATGCCGTAGAGCAGCCGGGGCGACGGATAGCGGTCGGCCAGGCGCCCGCCGAGGGTATAGCCGGCGGTGAGGTAAATCATAACCAGGCCGATCAACTCAGCCCAGATGAACAGCGAGCTACCGAATCGGGGGGCGAGCAGGCGCGAGGCCGTCATTTCGAGGGCCATGTCGCTCATGCCGGCGACCAGCACGGCCAGCAGCAGCGGCCCCACGCGCACGCGGACGGCCCGGCTGACCGTCTCGGCGAGGGTTTCGCCGCGGGGGGTGCGTTCGGTTACAGAATTGGTAATTGCTTCGGCCAAGACAGTCGGGTGCTCCTCTAGTCCGCATATAGGTGGGCGTCCCGCCCGTCGCGGCGCGGTACCATTATACTAGAATACCGGGGACCCGGCAACGCTTGACAGGCCCGGCGCATGGTGGTATGCTGGAACCACGGCGCAGATGCTGTGCCGTTATAGCGTAACCGCGTGGAAGAGGACGAGTAACGCCGGCGGCGCGCCAGAGAGACCAGGGCCATCGACTGCAAGCCCGGTTCGCTGTTCGCCCGCGCGAATACCCCCTCGGAGCAGGCGCCTGGAAAGCCCTTGGGCAAGTATAGGCGACCCGGCCGGCCCCGTTATCGGCCTGTTGAGAGCGTTCGCAGCTTGCCCTGGGCAAGCCCGGCGGCGCTGAACGTGGGTGGAACCGCGAGTGACAACCTCGCCCCATTGCTGGGGGCGGGGTTTTTTGTTGCCCGTGGCGCAACCATCCCATCACCGGCCCGCGCAGGGCCGGAACATCAAGGAGGGCTACCGATGGCTCTTTACGGATCGCAACCTGTCGAGCAGGATATCGTGCTCATGGGTGCGCCGGCCTGGCCGCTGCCCGCAGACGACGCCGACGACTGGCCGGGCGTCGCGGGCGGCTGCCATGCGTTGCGCCCCGCGCCGGACGACGACGCGCCCGTGGTGCAGGCGGCGGAGGATGAAGATTGGGGCTACGGCAACGAAGCCTGTTAGCCGGTGCGGCATCTCCGGTGGCGGCAACGCCGGCGCCGCCGGGAGAACCGGCTGTCTTTTACGGCAGCCACGAATGGGGAAGGGAGGTGGTGACGATGGAAGATACCGCAGGCTCAACTAACGGTGCGGTTCGCCCGCGGACCGTGATCGGCTGTGATGGGCTGCGCTCTCGCCCGGTGGCGCGCGCCTGAGCGCGGCCCGGCGGGCGGCAGCGTGCCCACCACATGACGATAGCGCAGATCAGGTTGCGGGCGGCGGCGTCGGTGCCCCACCGGCGGGTGGCGGGATGACCGGGCCGGAGGTCGCATTATCGCGGCCCGCCCCCGAGCGAGCCAGCCAGCCCGGCTCCAACTGATCGCGGACTCGTTCCAGCGAGGCCTCGATCCCCTTGAGGGTCTGCCGGACATCATAGTCCTCGGTATGGTAGATTTCCTCGCGCAGGCCCGAGTAGTACGAGTCGATGGCGATTTTGAGCGCATCTACGTCGCCATCGTTCAGGTTCAATTGCATCGACAAACCCTCCTTATCGCTAGGCCGCATAACACCATTGTTCAGGCCGTTTACCATTATCATAGCATATCGGGTGCCGCC
>CBJNAR010000107.1:0-8131 GCA_966434075.1 uncultured bacterium | reverse complement strand
ATGAACAGGCTGTTGTGGGTCTGGGCCCATTGGACGTAGCCGTCGAGGTGCTGCTGGAGCCAGGTGTCGCCCTGCTGGATCGAGCCGTCATGCATATCATGATCGAGCGTGGGGATGACGACCGCCACGGTGGGTAAGGTGCGATAATCGGCAGGGAAGCGGTCGAAGGGCAGGTTGGCGGTGGCAGGCACGTTCGTGAAATTGACCCAGGGGTTATGCTTGCGAACGTAGCCGTTGGTACTGCACACGGGGGACCCGATGGCGGGCAGGTTTTCGGAGTAGCCGGCGAAGGTCCGCCCGGCGTTGAGCAGCGCCCACCCGAGATTGGGCGCGCTAAAGGTATGCGGGCAACTGTCGTCGTGGACGCCCTGGGTCGAACCGGAGAAGAGCGCCAGGTAATTGGGTTGGCTGGGGTGGGTGATGCCGTGGGCATCGGTGAAGAGGGCACCCTGGCGGGCCAGGCGATTGATGTAGGGCGCGGCAGAGGCGCCGATGATCTGGTCAAAGCCGTGATTTTCTTCAATGATGATGACGATATGATCGGGGCGCGGCAGGGTGGTAGCAAGGCCGGTGAGCGGCGCGGTGGCGTGCTGGGCCAGCGTGGGCGTGGCATCCCACCAGCGGCTGCCGAGCAGCCCCAGGGCCAGAATCAGGCCGCAGCCGAAGAGCACGCGAGACAACAGTGATACGCGCAGGATCTTAGACACGACGACATTCCTTTCTGCGGCTGAACTACGCCACATCACTAGAGGTCGGACTAATCTGCCCATCAGTCCATGGCTGGGAGTTACCTGTGCTATTCTCCACGCCGGCCGCCTCTGAGGAAGTCGGATAACCATCCTGCTCAGTTCCCAGCGCGGGCGACGGCGCGGCCAGGGAGTCCAAGCGCGAGGGTGCGGCTTGCGCGACATCGGCGCATAGGTCCGCCCACCACTGGTCGCGGGGATCCCGTTCGGCCACATTCAGCGTTCGTATCATCCAGGGTGAGGCCGGGGCAGAGGGCGCGCGCTCTCGCGACAACCAGGTGTCCGGAGTCGCGCCGGCGTGGTCCGCTGTAAGCGCGTCGTCGGGTAGCGCCTGCGCGGTGCGGTGCGGAGTGGGCGGGGTGCTGCGCTTGCCGCTGGCGGCTGTCGCCAGCAGCGCTGGTAGGGCGCGTGCCGAACGGCCAACCGCTTCGTGATCGGTGGCCGGGATGCGGCACACCACGGCAAAGCGCGGAATGTCCTCCTCTGAAGGCCCGCCCTGGTTGGTTTCCCTCTTGCGGATCATGTGGATGGCGTCCATAATGTCCCCCTGTCGTCTGTGTCATTCTGCTTGCCCCAGCCCGCGATCCAAATAACCGGGGGTGATTCCTTCCGGCAAGTAGTTGTTGCTATGGTTCTACAATATCAGGGTGGTGCGGACCCTCATTGTCGTCCACGTGTCTATCGTAGGGGAAAGGGCAGGGGGAATGCTAGCCTAAAATAAGCACAAATTGCGTGCCTGATCGTCGCTAAAATGGGCGCGATCACGCATTCCGAGATGCACGACCACGCACACGGGGCGTGCGCGATCACGCATGGTGAATAACCTATCAGCCGTGGTTGTTTATGTGGAAGAGGGTCTTGGGATTAAGGGCGCGGGTATACGACTCGGCCCGCAAGGTGCGGTCCCAGTTATTCCACCTATCCATGTGCCGTCTATGCGCCTGGCTATCCTGAGCAGTCTGGCTCAGGGGCATGGTCGGAAGAGCTTTGTGCCAGGGTAGGGGTTATGAGGTGATGTTGGATAGCGTAGACTGCTAATTGGGTGCGATCCCTCAGATCCAGCTTTTGCAGGATGGTTGTGATATCTTTAGCCACGGTGCGCGGGGCCTGTCCTCGCCGGGCGCCGATCTCCTTGTTGCTTGCGCCTTCTGCTACTGCCTGGATCACTTCCAACTCGCGGTCGGTCAGTTTATCGCGTGGATCGATTGCCGATTCAGGGCTTCGGCTCTGCTGAAATTGCTGGATCACAATGTCCTGAATACCAGGGTCAATGAACGACCCCCCGGCTTTGACTTTCCGGATCGCATCCAAGACATTCTCAAACCCTGTGTTTTTAATCAGGTACCCCTTCGCGCCATAGTGGAAGGCCGTGTGAATATGCCCGGCAGCGGCGGATTGGGTCAGAACGATTACGGCTATTTGGGGATATTTTGCCAGCACCTGGCGCGTGGCCTCCAGGCCGTTCATGCCGGGCATCTGAATATCCATGAGGATTACGTCGGGTTTGACCTCTTCGACCGCATCCAGCAACTCTTGCCCCGTGGTCAGGGCGGCGACCACACGCGTGTCGGGCTGCAGGTCGATCAGCTGCTGAATGCCTTGCATCAGTACCACGTGATCATCTACCAGGGCGATCCGAATAGGGTCGGAGTGCGGAGATTCTGACGGGGTTTCTGCCGGTGGATACTTCATCCTGCGGTCCTTTCTAGAGTAAGTGTTTTAGGGCCAATCGGGGCGTTAAGCGGCAGGTTAATATGGAGTACTGTGCCTTGGTCCTGGCTGCTCTCAATGGTTAGCTCTCCCCGTAGAAGCCGTACCCGCTCCTGCATACTGCTCAACCCATGATGCCCCGTGATCTCCGCGGCGGGCAAACGTTTGTCAGGGTCGAAGCCGCAGCCGTCGTCCCGAATCTCTAAATAGAGCTTGCCGTACTCGGGATCGCTCTTGATCTGAATCCAGGCGTGCCGCGCTTTGGCGTGGTCATTGATGTTGGTTAACGCTTCACGCATCAAATAGTAGATCAGGACTTCGATATCCGGGTCGAGGAGACTGCCGACCTCATTGGTGATGCTTATGCTCAACGCGGGGTTCATCCGGTTTTGCTGGATCTTGATTGCTTCCTCCAGGCCATGATTCGCCAACTCAATTGGCCGGAGCTGGTTGATAATGTTGCGCATCGCCGCGGCTTGTTCATCCAGGATGGTGATGATCTTGGCCAATTGTGCCAGCGTAGCGGCGATATCGCCGCTCTTGAGCAGGTATTGGCACAATTCAATGAGCCGTTTTGCAATGGTTCCATCCTTCATTGGTCCATCATGCAGATCCCGCCCGATTTGCGCGCGTTCGGCTTCCAGTTCCGCCACAAGCGCCCGGTCGTTTTGCCGCTGTTTAGCGGCCAGCTTCTTTAGTTCAATCAACGAGCGTTGGACCAGGGATAGATAACCCAGCAGGAGCGGTACAAGAATAATCAGGGTAAAGAACAGCGCACTGACATTCTCGTGGCGGATAGTTGCGATGGAGACGGATTCGGGTCGCGGCCACCAGCCCAATTGGTCCGCCATGTACATGAACCCGTAGTTCAGAATAACCCAAATGGTCGCAAGGATTACTCCGCCGCGGCCAATGGCAAAACCAATGCCCATAACATAGACGGCCACCAACAGTATGTGTGGATTGATATCCATGCCGTTCATATACGAGACGGTGGCGAAAACTGCGGTAATGCCGGTGAGGGTGCCCACGATGATGCAGACCCGGTAGTATTTGTCGGCGTATTTCACGCTCAACCAGGTGGCAATCGTGCTAATCGCCACGATGACAACCCGGATCAGCACCAGGCGCGCTTCCTGCCAGTGTTCTTGGATATACGGTACACTGGCAATCAGCCCGAAGATCCAGAAGATGATAGCTCCGGCCCTCACGATATTCGGTGTGTAGAGGAGCACATCGTCCGGAAGATCGGCAATATCATTGGGCCATTGTTGCCGAAATACTAGTTTGGTCAGGCGTTGGATCATCGTCAGTCCTTATGGACTTGCATTCTAATCGTATCCTGTGGCCGCAGGGTCAGCAGAAACTTTAAGCGCAGTTTGGTTCCCGGCACCAACGATAGCCGGGCGTGCTGCGTGATCGTTGCGAGGACCAGGGGTCCTTCCAGCATTGCCAGGTGGCGGCCAATGCAGTTGCGCGGGCCGCTGCCGAACGGCAGATAGGCGCCTTTATGGATTTTCGCCTCATTCTCCGGAGTAAAGCGGTCAGGATCGAATCGCTCGGGGTTCGGAAAGTAGTCGGGCCGGCGGTGCATCCCCCAGATGTCCATCGCCACGAACCAGCCCTTCTTGATCTGATACCCGTCCAGCACGGCATCCTGCGCGGCCTGCCGGGGCAAGGTGTGAGCAGCCGGGAACAGGCGTAAGGTTTCCTTGAACACCTGGACGGTATAGGGCAGGCGCGGGAGATCCGCCAGGGTGGGGGGTCGCTGGCCCAGGACCGTGTGGACTTCATCTTGTAATCGGGCGTATATGCGCGGGAAATGGGCCAGCAGGTAAAAGGCGAACACCAGAGAATAGGCTGTCGTCTCGTGCCCCGCAACCAGAATCGCCATCGCGTCATCCCGGATCTCCTTGTCGGAGAGACCCCGCCCCTGGTCATCGCGCGCCGCCAGGAGCATGGATAAGAAATCTCCGCGATCTACCCCTTCGGTCCGGCGTTTTTCCATCGTGGAGTAGATCGTCTCGTCTAATAGCGCGAGGGCGCGGCGCATCTGGATATTGTGCGGCACGGGCCAGGACAGCGGCACGGGCATGAGGAACGCGAGGCGCATATACTCAAACACGGTGGTAATCGCCTGGCCCAGGGCATCCTGGTCCCCCAGATTCTCCAGATCGAACATTGCCTTGCCGACCACGCCCATTGTAAGGTTCGTCATTTCCCGGCCCATGTCGAGAATCTGCCCATCGGTCCATTTCCGGGCGTAGGCGGTCGCATGTTCGCTAATCGTCGTGACGTAGCTCTCAACACGGCTATGATTGAAGGCCGGCTGGATCAGGCGGCGTCGGGCGCGGTGCGGGCCGTTCGCAATAAGCAGAATCCCTTCGCCAAAAGCCGGGCGGGCGGAGAACGTAACCGCCGGGGTTTTGTCGAAATCCTCGGTCTGGAGCAACGCTTCGCGGCATAACTCGGCCCCACCCACCATCACAACAGAGTAGGGGCCAATATGAAGCCGGCAAATATCGGGATATTGGCGTCGAATGCGCCGGCGAAATCTCACGTCATGAGTCAGTAAAGCTCGCGCGCTTCCAACGAAGGGAAGGTCTTGGATCGTAGGAACAGCCCTGAGCATAGCTACATAGCACCTTTGAAGGGCAGCAGGAGACCGACACCAACAAACACCAGAACACCCCAGATAAATATTCTGCCCCCCTGATGGTTCTATTGTAGCAAGATCGCTAGTTCCCTGCAACAGCGGCGTGTGGCTTTTGCTGACTAATACCCGGCAGAACCTCCCGCTGCAGCAGTTGATAGCTAGATAAGTGCTTGGACAAATGGACATCAGTACGCTGTAGTCTCACAAACCTGTGAACGCCGGTAATCTTTAGCCTATGTATCGTGACTCAGGTACATTTGTAACAATGCTCGTGCTGGCTGTGCTGGCACCATAGGTATCGTAGGCGTAGGCGGCAACTATCTCTTCGGTATGATCCATAAGTGCCCGCATGCTGCCCAGATGGTCGGTGCGGTAGTAGTATGGGGTGCTTGCTCTGGATCTGCTCTAGGATCTGTCCTTCGGGACTGTAGATGTAGCTCGCGCTGCCGTCGGCCAGCAGCAGTGGTAGCCCCGCAGCCACATCCCAGGTAAGGGCCGTCGTCGTGCCGCCCACCGTCTTGCTGGAGCGCCACCCGTCGCCGTTGTAGCTATAGCTCGCGCTGCTTGCTCCCGTCAGGCTGATGAGCCGATTGGCCTGGTCGTAGCCGTAGGCCAGGCTACTGCCGCCGATGCTATCGCTCTGGCTGGTGCGGTTGCCGCGCGGGTCGAAGCCCAATGTCAGGTTCCGGGTGGTCGTGCCATTCTGCGTCGCGATTAGACTGAGTAACTGGTTGGCCGCGTCGTAAGCCGGTGAGCTTTGAGGGGCGCACCGTCAACGGGATGTGCCTGAGTGACACGGGCGACGTGCTGGGCTATGTGGCGCTCGATGAGATGCCGCTGGAATGGGAATCGCAAGCGCACCCGCAACACGGCGCGACCGGCCCCGGTAAGGGCCGGTCTTTGCTATAATAGCGGGCAAGAGCGGCAACCCGGCTGTTGAGGTCAGGAGGTGCGCGATGTTGGAACCGACCGAGTATGAAATTGAGCCGCTGGTAGGCGGGGATCGCGTGTACACCGCGGTGACGGTGCGCTCTGGGCGCGCCTGGCTGGGCGTCCCACTGACGAACCCGCGCGATGGGACCGAGTACGTGCATGTGCCGGTCGGGTATGCTGCCAAACCGGTGCCGGCCCCGCCCGACTGGCAAGCGCGGATTGGGCGCCCGCTGTACTCCGCCGCTGACGTATCCTGATGGCCGCCGCATGGAGTCGGGAGGCCGCCCTCTCCCGGCTGCAACATAACCGCGTGCTCCAACACGCCCTGCAGATCGAGCCACGGCTCCAGGCGCTCATCAACCTGGCGCTGGAGCCGCCTGCGCCGGGCTATGCACGTGCTACCCTCTATGACGCGCTGCGCCTCCAGAGTCACCACCTGGTGGGACCGGGCGCCGCGAATCCCCAACTGCGCGCCCCGATCTATAGCCAGGCGCTGCTGCTGGCCCTCGACGATCTGCTGCCCTCCGCGGACTGGGACCCACCGGCGGGTTCCGCTACCGGAGGTAATCATGAGGGACACGCCTTGCGGGATAGCCTCGATGCCCGCTACTACGTCGGGCGCTTGCGGTACCTGGCGCTCCGCTACGGCTGGCCAGGGATGGTGCAGGCCACGCACGCCCTGTATACCGCGCTCCGGACGCGGGATCGGGGCGCGGTGCCGGATGCCCTCAACGCGCTCCAAGCCGCGCTGACGGTGCCGTTGGATGTCCCGGCGCCGGCGCAGGCGGAAGCCACCCGCGTGTATGGGCAGCTGATCGCGTTACTGGGGCACCCACCCGGCGCGCCGCCGCCCCGTGAAGCAACTGAGGGACTAGGCCCCGAACGGACTCTATAGTTCGGCAGGAGGTAGGACGGTGAGCCCATCGGAACCACGTCGCTGTAATTGCGGCTACACGCTGCAGGAGTGGCGTTTTGAGGCCAAAGGCCGGGCCACGGGCGTGTGGTGCGCCGGCCTCGACGATCTCGCCAACTATCGGCTGCATCGCCCAACGCGCCATGACGTGCTGGACTTGCGGGGCCGGCGGGTGCAGCGCGGGGAGTGCCAACAGCAGTAAGAGCGGGTAGCGAAAGGAGCCGCAGATGATCAGCTTCCGTAAGGTCGCCTTAGCCATCAAGCGGAACTACGGGCCGATCCCTGCCCCGTGCGCCCTCTGTGGCGCACGCACTGATTCGGGGGTGGGGCTGGCCCTATTCCTGGCCGATAGCTGGGCGCCGGTCTGCAGCGAGTGCGGCCAGTATCACGATCCGGAGCTGGTCGAAGCGCTGTACGCGAGCGCCGAGTTGGATGCCGTGCAGGCCCGGTGCGAAACCCTGGCCAGCCAGATTGCGGTGCTCGAAGCGCGCTTGGCAGCCGCGGCGGGGACGCAGGACTGAATTGGGGCGGTATGACGATGAAGAGCCATTTTATCCGTCTTACCTGACAGTCTCAGTAGGCACAAATTGCTGCAGGCTGTACGGCGATTTACCGGGTTTCGGGGCGGGCTTGGTCATGGGGCGGGCCTTTTCGATGCCGAATAATTCGTCCCTAAGAGTATAGCACCCACTGGCCCGCCCTACGCGGCAGCAAAAAACCCGCCAGGGCGACCCTGCGCAACCGGGTAAGATGATCAGGGCCGCCCCTCTCTTAGCGGGCGCCGCCAGTATAGCAGATTCGGCGGGCACATAACCGGGCCGCGAGAGGCCCTTGTTCCCGCGGCCCGGTCTGCCGATGCGACACCGCACGGAGGGCATCGGCGCTACTCCCGCTTCAGCAGAACCCTTGCCACGCACCAAGCAGCGTAACGCCCGCTACGTAGCTGGACCAAGCGGCCATGAATGCTTCGGAGAGTAGCGGGCGCTGCGGAAGTATACCAAGGCGCCACGCCTAGCAAGCAAGCTCCGCTGGGGCACGCGGGTTGCTAGAGTACCAGGGCTGAGAACTATACGCCCAAGGGCACTCTGGCGTGTAGCGTCCAAGTCAACATGCTTCTTTTCTCAGCAACACGCGGGCGGCTCTATCGGGCGCGGAGAGCCGCCCGCGTGTTGT
>CBJNAR010000106.1:0-8153 GCA_966434075.1 uncultured bacterium | reverse complement strand
GTCTTGCGCGCCGATGCCCGTGGTGCCTGGACCGTCGAAACCACCCAGGGCCTGCCCGCCGATCTGCCGTATACCTGGCTGGACGGCGTAGGCGGGAATCCGGCGGCGGGGGACACGGTGCTGGAACCGGGCGCCTTTGGCCCCGAAGTCGGCGCCGCGCTGGCCGAGAGCGGGCTACGGACCATCTGGCGCCTGCAATTGACGCACGACGACGCGCGACCCGGCGTGGTGCTGCTCGGCTTCCCGGACCCCGCCGCGCCCGCGCCCGAAACGTTCGCCCTGGCCCAGGTTTATATCGAGCAACTCAGCACCCTGCTCATGAATGCCGAGTTGCGCAGCCAACTGCGCGCGCAGCGCACCCAGTTGGAGGCCGCCGAAGCCGTCAGCGAGATCAGCGCGGCGCTCAACAGCCACCTGGGCGAACCCGACGTGCTGCAACTCATCGCCGACCGTGCCCGCGACCTGTTCAACTCCGACGGCGTGGCGATCAACCTGCTGGAGCCGGATGGCCGCTCGGTCCGCGCCGCGGTGGTCAGCGGCGCGGGCATGGAACCGTTGCTGGACCGGGTCCATACCGTGGAGGCCAGCCTGGCCGCGCGGGTCACCATCACCGGCGAACCGGCCTTCTGGAAAGCGGGCGAGGGCAACCCGCCGGCGGGCAACCCGCCCATCCGGCTGGCGCTGGTCCATCCGCTCACCGGGCCGTTCGGGCCGATCGGCTCGATTGGCGTCATGGCGATCGACAACACGCCGACCTTCTCGTCCGCTGATATGCGGGTGCTCGAACAGTTTGCGCGCCAGGCGGCGCTGGCGATCACCAACGCCCGCATGCTGGAGCGGTCGCGCCAGGAGGCGCATTTCCAGGCCACCTTCAACGGCATCATCGAGGCGCTGTTGTCGGCGCATACCGACGACGAAGTGCAGGCGCAACTGGTGGACACGGCGGCCCGGCTCATCCCCTGCGCCAGTTGCTTCTTCGCTGTCTACAGCAGCGACCTCAGTACCGCCGGTATCCACCATGCGTGCAACCGGCCCGGCGCGCCCGATATGCGCGGCACCTGGGACCCGCAGGTGAGCTGGCCCGACCTGATGGACCCCATCCTCAAGGGCGACCTGATTTACTGGGCCGATACCGACGAGACGGCGCCCACGCCCAGCGAGCGCACCTGGCGCGAACGGGGCATCGACTCCGCCGTGCTGGTGCCGGTGCTCTATCGCGGCTGGCTGCTGGGTGTGCTCGGCTTCCTCAATATCCAGCACATGCCCAACTGGCTACCGCTGACCCCCGACCTGTTGCGCCACCTGGCGGCGCAGGTGGCCTCCGCGCTCACCACCGCCCGGCTCTACGAAGAAACGCGCGAACACCTGGCGGCCGTGCGGCGCCTCAGCGAGCGGGTTCACGCGCTGAACAATGTCAGCGTGCAGATCCAGGCCGCCCGCCACGCCGACGAAGTCTTTGCCCAGACGTTTGCCGGGCTGCGCAGCCTGGGCCTGCACGCCGTCGTTACCGGCACCGGCGAGAACGGCGACGGACTCAGCGTCATCGCCCATTCGTTCACGGCCCGCGAGACTGCCCGCGTGGCGGCAATGGGCGCCCCACCGCCGGCGCCGGAACACCTGCCGCTGAGCCAGATCGAAGCCTTCGAGACGGCGATCCGCAGCCGCGAGATCCAGTTCTGCGACAATATTCTGCCCGCGCTGGCCGCCTGCTTCCCCACCATGCCGCCCGACGTGCTGCAAAGCCTCAGCGAAGCCCTGGGCGTCACTCGCGGCGTGATCGCGCCGTTGATTGCGCGCGACCGGCTGCTGGGCCTGCTGGTGATCCTCGGGTCCAACCTGCACCCCGGCGACGAAGCCGCCCTGGCGCCGCTCGCCAGCCAGGCCGCCATCGCGCTCGACAAGGCCGCGCTCTACGACGCCATGCAGGCGGCCTACCGCTTCTCCGAGTCGCTGATCGACTCGATGAGTGAGGGGCTGGCCGTGGTCGATACCGAAGGGCGGCATATGCTGGCGAACCGCGCTTTCTCCGCCATGGTCGGCTACGAGCAAGAGGAGCTGGAGGGGCAGTTGCCGCCGCTGCCCTACTGGCCGGGCGAAGAGGACACCGCCTCGCGCGCCGAACTCCGCAAGATCCTCAGCGGCGCCTACCCTCCAGGCCGTGAGGTCTCGGTGACGCTGCGCCGCCGCGACGGCAGCATCTTCCACGCCGGGCTGACCCCCGGCGAGGTCCACGACGAGCGGGGCCGCGTCACCGGCATCCTGGTCGTCGTGCGCGACCTGACCGAGCGCGAACAGTTGGAGGCTGAGGCCGCCGAGGCCCACGCCGCCCGCGAAGCCGACCGGCTGAAATCGGAACTGCTCTCCACCGTGTCGCACGAGTTGCGCACGCCGCTGGCGGCCATCAAGGGCTTCACCAGCACCATGCTGCGCTACGGCGACCGCCTCAGCGCCGAGGAGCAGAAGGAATTTCTGCACGACATCGAAGACTCCAGCGACCGGCTGGCCGAACTGGTCAGCAATCTGCTGAACATGTCCCGGCTGGAAGCGGCGCTGCTCAGCATGGAACCCGAACCGCTCGACCTGGCACCGCTGGTCCGCGACGAAGCCACCGGGTTCCTGCCCCGGCTCAACGGCCGCAAGCAACAACTGGGCCTGTCGGTCCCCGATCAACTGCCGCTGGTGCAGGCCGATCCGCGGCGCGTGCGCCAGGTGATCTCGAACCTGCTCGACAACGCCGCCAAATACACCCCCAAGGGCGGCCATATCGATATCCATGCCGAAGAAGACGGCGCGGATGTCGTCATTATCATCGCCGATAGCGGGCCGGGCATCCCGCCCGAACACCTCGATCGGATTTTCGAGCCATTTCATCGCGTCGACTCCGGCCTGACGCGCACCGTTGGCGGCACGGGGCTTGGTCTGGCGATTACCCGGCGCATCGTCGATGCGCACGGCGGGCGGATCGAAGTGCAGAGCGCACCAGGAGCCGGCACCACCTTCACCGTGCGCCTGCCGATCATCAAGCCCGAATGAGGAGACCGCAACCGTGTTGAAACAGGCTACGATTCTCATCGCCGAGGACGATCCGCGCATGCTGAAGCTCGTGCGGCGGACGCTGGAGTTGGAAGGCTACAAGGTGATTACCGCCATGGACGGGCGCCAGGCGCTGGAGCTGGCCCTGGCCGAGTCGCTCGACCTGCTGGTCCTCGACGTGATGATGCCCGAGATGGACGGCTTCACCGTGGCCCAGAAAGTCCGCGACACGTCGCAGGTGCCGATCCTGATGCTGACGGCGCGCGCCGCCGAGAGCGACATCGTGCACGGCCTCGACTCGGGAGCCGACGATTACCTGCTCAAGCCCTTCGGCGCCGACGAATTGGCGGCCCGCGTGCGCGCCCTGCTGCGCCGCGCGCGCCAGCCCGACGCGCCCGCCCCCGCCACCGTCGTCATCGCCGACAACCTGACCGTCGATCTCACGCAGCGGCGGGTCTACCGCGACGGCGTGGAGGTCATGCTCACGCCCACCGAGTACCGCCTGCTGGCCCTGCTCGCCAGCCATCGCGGCAAGGTGCTGACCCACGAGATGCTGCTGGAACAGGTCTGGGGGCCCGAATGGCGCGGCGAACTCCACCAGTTGCGCGTCTATATCGCCCGGCTGCGCCAGAAAATCGAACCCGACCCCACCGCGCCGCGCTATCTGCTGACCCGGCCCGGCTTCGGTTACACGATGCCCGTCTAGCGAATTCGGATTCGCCGCCCGATGAGTCACGCGTTCGCCATTTGGTGATTTGTTTGTGACTTTTTCAGGCCGTCCGCACACGGCAAAAAGACCCTTATCGTATATCATAGAGATAACACCGCCTGGCCCGATGGGGCCGGGCGGGCGGGGCGGCTCTCCACGCGGGCAGCCCTGCGCGTGTTTTGCGCCACGGACGGGCGGCGCAGCGAAGTACCCCCCATTTACTACGGCATCCCCAGATGCCAAGCAGAGGCAAGCGGATTGAGCGCATCGATTAGTGTGGCCGGGTCGCTGGCGCGGCTGTCCCAGGAGGACGGCCCCGCATCCGGTATGAGCAAGTCACCAGCCTATACCACCGCGCGGCCCCGCTGCCTGGTACTGGCCGAAAACACCAGCCTGCGCCTGCTCGTGCGCATGATCCTCTCGCTCGAAGGCTGGGAAGCCGTCGAACAAGAAGGCTCCGCCTATCAAGCCGTCGTCGCCGACCTGGACTGCTTCGTCTGGCCGGGCGAACGGGTCGGGCTGGTCGTCCGTCAGGCCATGCTGGCCGGGCTGCCCGTCCTGGCGCTCACCGGCCAGGATCTGAACCCGCAGGAGTGCGCGGCTATCGGCAACCCGCCGTTGCTGATGAAGCCGTTTGAACTGGCTAGCTTTATCCAGGTACTCCATACATGGCGGCTAGGCCTGGAGTCGCGAGTCGCCTGATTCGCCACCTCCATTAAGGCATCATGGGCCATTCGCTGAGAGGCGAGTGGCCCGTTTTTTGCGTACCCCACTACCCTGGAAGTCCTATACAGTGTATACGTCCAGTCTTTCGCCAAGGTTTGTTGGCTCTTGCGACGAACTAGCAGATGTAGTAGTGTCGGTCTTTCGGCGGATCTTAGGCAGCCGACGAGGCAAGAAGGATTGACAGCATTTGTTAGATCGAGTATTATTTAGCAGTGCTATTAATTAGCCAGGCTAACATTAGCGATGAGGCTGATGTCTGAATTTTATGAAGGACGCAGAGAAACCAAACATGATAGAAACCGCACCTACCAGCGAGGCCCCCACCGCCGCCCCTGCCCGTCCGGCGGTGGATCAGGCCGCCGGCCGCGTGCTGCGCGTCATCCCGGTCATGTTCAAGCAGATGATCGTCAAGGCTCGTGAGGAAATGCCCGACGCCCTCTGCGACCTGGGTGAGACCCAGTTCCGCATCATCCATGCCTTGAACTACGGAAGCTTCACGATGGGAGAACTTGCCGAACGCATGAAGGTCCGCACGCCCACGGTGTCGCGCATGATCGACGCGATGGTGGCGCGCGGCCTGGTGGACCGCGAACCGGACAGCACAGACCGGCGCAAAGTCTGGTTGCACCTCACTGCCGAGGGCCGGAAGGTATCCACCGCGATGGAGCAGCACTTCCAGACCGCCGTTGCACGCTTCTTGCAACCGTTGGATGATGAAAAACTGGCTGTCATTGTCGCAGCCTGCGACGCGCTCGAAGGGCTACTGTCCAGCCCACAGGACAACGAACCAAAGCACTCAACTGTTCGGGAGGACTCACGTTAATGGCAGCACAAGTGCAAGACCGGCGGCCCGCCGCGGCGGCATCCGCGAACGAGGAACCGCCGGTTAAAAACTTACTAATCATCATGATCGGGATCATGCTTGGCGTGTTGCTGGGCGCGCTCGATCAGACGGTCGTCGGACCGGCCATGCCGAAGATTATCGGCGACCTCAACGGCTTCGATCACTACGCCTGGGTGTTCACCGCCTACATGCTCACCTCGACGATCTCGGTGCCGATCTTCGGCAAGCTGGGCGACATGTACGGCCGCAAGTGGTTCTACGTCGCCGGTATCCTTATCTTCCTGGCCGGCTCGATGCTCTGCGGGTTGTCGCAGGACATCTGGCAGTTGATCGCCTTCCGCGCCTTCCAGGGCCTGGGCGGCGGGATCATGTTCTCCAACGCCTTTACCATCATCGGCGACCTGGTGCCGCCGGCGGACCGCGGGCGCTGGCAGGGTCTGTTCGGCGGCGTCTGGGGCCTGGCGAGCGTGTTCGGCCCCACCGCGGGCGGCTACATCACCGATAATCTGAGCTGGCACTGGGTGTTCTATGTGAACGTGCCGGTGGGCATCGTGGCGCTGGCCGTCTTGCTGACGACCTTCCCCAACATGCACCACGACACCGGCGCCAAGAAAGTGATCGACTGGTTCGGGGCGTTGACCCTGATCGGGGCGATGACTCCGCTGCTGGTCGGCCTTTCGCTGGCCGGCACCGCCGACGACTGGACCTGGACCTCGTTCAACACGCTGGCGACGTTCGCCGTCGCGGCGATCTTCCTGGTGGCCTTCCTGTTCGTGGAAACGCGGGTGTCGCAGCCGATCATTCCGCTCGACCTGTTCAAGAACCGCACCTTCACCCTGTCGGTGATCACGGTGTTCCTGACCGGTATCGGCATGTTCGGCGCGGTCAGCTACATCCCGCTCTTTATCCAGGCGGTGCAGGGCGGCAGCGCGACCAGCAGCGGCAATGCGATCACGCCGATGATGCTCACCGTCGTCTTCTCCAGCGTGGTCACAGGGCAACTCATTAGCCGCACCGGTAAGTACCGTGTGCTGGGCGTCGTGGGCATGGTCCTGCTGACCGGCGGCATGTTCTTGCTCGCGGGCATGGATACGAGCACGCCGACCTGGCAAACCGTGATCTACATGATGGTCATGGGTCTGGGGCTGGGCGTGGCGATGCCGCTCTACAACCTGGTTGTGCAGAACGCCTTCCCGATCACCCGGCTCGGCGTCGTGACCTCGGCGGTAACATTCTTCCGCTCGATTGGCGGTACGGTCGGGATTGCCGTCCTCGGCTCGATTGTGAACAACCGGTTCCGCGACGAGTCGGTGAACCAGATCCAGCAACTCAATCCGCAGTTGGCGAGCCAGTTGCCGGCGGAGTTCGTCAGCAAGCTTAACCCGCAGGTGCTGGTCAACCCGCAGGCTATCGAGGGGATGCGCCAGGCCATGCAGGCCCAGCACGTCCCGGCGGCGCTGATCAACGGCATCATCGACACGATTCTCAAGGCGATGAAGCCCGCGCTGGCGATTGCCACCACCGAGGCGTTCCTGCTCGGGGCGGTGACGCTGATTATCGCTATCGCCGCCACGGCCTTCATTCAGGAGATCCCACTGCGCAAGACCAACGCGCGCCCGGCCATGGCCATGGCCGAGGGGGACCGCCCCGACGTGGTCCAGGAGAGCGAAGAAGCTCTGGAGGCGAAAGAGCCGGTGGCCGTCGGCGGTCGCCGCTAATCGTTCGATAGGGGCGCTGCGCCGTGACCTGTGCAGCGGCGCAGCGCCCCCTAATCCCCCGCTTCCGTTCCAACAGGCCGCCGATATCGTTCTTTAGAATATACTTAGCGGCCTTTTTGTGCGCGCAACATTTGTGAAAATATATACAATATGGTAAAGAAGGTGATGAGGGTCGCGCGCATATGATAGCGTGCAACCTCAGGGCCTTGCCAACGTAGGATTTGGCAGATACAAAGCTGAAAGCCGCCGGCCCCATCCCGGCTATCCATCATCGGGGATGGGCACCGGACCGAGCAACAAATATAGCCAACACGCGCCTGGCCGCAGGCGCGTCCCGCCGGCACGCATCGGGTAGGAAACGCGGTAGCCGGCACAGCAGCACCGGGCTGACAATACACACGGAAGGAAGTAGTACATGCACCTGCTAACCAAAGGCGCCCTGAGCCGAATCGCGATTGTGCTTCTGGTCGGGGTCTTTGTTATCGCCGGGGGTATCTACTCGGCGACGCAACTCAAGAGCGAGTTGCTGCCGAGCATCGATATTCCCAGCGTCACCGTCATCACCATCTATCCCGGCGCGGCGCCCGACGACGTGTTGCGCGATGTCACCGAGCCGCTGGAGCGGGCGCTCGCGGGCACCGAGAACCTCAAGACGACCAACTCCACGTCGAACGACAACCTCTCGATCGTGACGTTGCAGTACGAGTACGGCACCGACATGGAGAAGGCGCAACAGCGCGTGCAAGACCTGGTCAACCGGGTGACGCTGCCCGCGCAGGTGCAGCGGCCCACGGTGAGCCGGTTCAACTTCAGCGATATTCCGCTGGCCGCCTACACCCTGAACACCAGCGACACCGGCCCCGATGCCTTGAGCAACCTGCGGCGCAAGGCGAACGAGGAGATTGTCCCTGAGTTGCAGGGTATTCCCGGCGTGAACTCGGTCACGGTCAGCGGCGGCTCGAACAAGCAGGTGATCATCACGCTCGATGCCAAGAAACTGGCCGAGAAGGGCCTGACCGCGTCGCAGGTGACGGGCGTATTGCAGGCCAATAACGTCAGCTTCCCGGCGGGCACCATCGTGACCGGCGGACTGGCCCTGGCCCTGTCCGCGTGCGGCGGCAAC
>CBJNAR010000105.1:0-8163 GCA_966434075.1 uncultured bacterium | reverse complement strand
GAAGGCATGGGCCGCCGGACCGGGACCGCGCCGCCCGCCCGCCAGCAACAGCAGCGCGCCCACCAGCGGGCCGAACAGCAGGTTGACCCAGCGCAGGTCGATCCCGGCCAGGGCGGCAGGCAGGTAGCTGAGCACGGTCAGCGGCCAGTAGGTCAGCGGCAGGTCCCACGGCATCTGGTAGACGATGTAGGGGTTTTGCGCCTGCAGGATGCGCGCGGTGGACATTTGCAGCAGCGGCAACATGTCGCCCAGGCGAATGGTCAGCGGGATGACGGCGATGCCGATGAGGCGCAGGGCCAGCCCGGCCCCGACGGCGACGGCCAGGAACCGCGCCGGGCGCAGCAGCACCAGCCCGCCCGCGCCCGCGATCAGCCCGCCCAGCAGCAGCGCGGCAGGCAGCCCGGCGCCCAGCACGAGCGCCCAGGTTGCCGGGGCGGGGTGGCCCACGCCCGCGTCGTAGAGCAGGTTGATCAGCGAGAGCAGGAACAGCGTCCCGGCCAGCAATCCGATCCACACCCGGCGCATCCCCTCGTCGCGCACGTAGCCGATGACCACGGCCAGGGCGGGCACGGCGGCCAGTGCGGCGCTCTGCACGGCGAACATGCCGAGCAGCCCGGCCAGGCTGGTGTCACGGGCGCCGCGGGCCACCCAGGCGGGTGGGTCGCTCAGCGCGATGTAGAGGAAGGTGGCGGCCAGGGCCAGCAGCACCCCGCCGCCGAGCAAGACCAGGCCGTCTACCGGGCGGCGCAGGGGGAAGCGCAGCGCGCCGGGTCGTTCGCGGGCGGGCAGCACCAGCAGCGCCGCCGCCACCAGCACCATCGTCCAGCCCAGGCCCAGGAACGTCGGCTCGCCGTAGAGCCAGGACAGCCCGTAGATGTGCAGCAGCCCGCTGAAGTCGGTGGCGAGCAGCAGCAGCACGAACAGGGCGAGGTCGCGCCCCGGTATCGCGGCGGGCGGGGTGGCCTCGCCCTCCTCGCCGGGCGAGACGGCGGGTCGTGTTTCTGGTATAGTGGTCGTGGTCATTGCCACTCATGTTATATAGAAGCAGGGGCGTCTGTCAAGCGGCGCCCCGACCCTCAAGGGTCGGGCTAGCGTTGCAAAGCCCGCCTGCGCGGGCTGGCCCAATCGAGATAGGCCGCGCAGGCGGCCTTCGTAGCCGTAGCCCGACCCTTGAGGGTCGGGGCGCGGCGCGGGGGTGGGGAGAGACAGGCCGCGCAGGCGGCCTTCGTAACGCTAGCCCGACCCTTGAGGGTCGGGGCGCGGCGCCGGGCGAAGAGGAGAATGCAAGCATGCGGTTAGCGGTGCTGTCCGATATTCATGGCAACCCGTTCGCGCTGGATGCCGTGCTGGCCGATGCGGCCGCGCAGGGCGGCGTGGACGGCTACTGGGTGCTGGGCGACCTGGTGGCGTTCGGGCCCGACCCGGCGGCGGTCATGGAGCGGCTGGCGGCCCTGCCCAACGCCCGCTTCGTGCGCGGCAACACCGACCGCTACCTGGTGCGCAACGAGGACCCGCCCGGTATGCGCGAACGGGCCGCGCAGGAACCGCCGTTCCTCGACATCCTGCTGGAGTTCGCGCGCAGCATCGCCTGGACGCGCGGCTATGTCACGGCGAACGGGCACCTGGACCGGCTGGCGGACCTGCCGCTGGAGCAGCGCCGGACCCTGCCCGACGGCACCCGGATGCTTGGCGTCCACGCCGCGCCGGGCACCGACGACGGGCCGGGCATCCACCCCGGCCTCAGCGACGACGAACTGGCTGCGCTGCTGGCCCCGGCGGACGCCGATCTGGTCTTCGTCGGCCATACCCATGTGCCGGTGGACCGCACGGTGGGCGGCGTGCGCGTGATCAACCTGGGCAGCGTCAGCAACCCGGCCACCGCCGACCTGCGGGCCTGCTACGTGCTGCTGGACGCCGACGAGTCCGGCTACCAGGCCCGCTTCCGGCGGGTGCACTATGACCGCGAGGCGGCCATCGCCGCGGTCGAGCGGCTCGCGCATCCGGGCGCGCGGCACATCTTGCGCTATCTGCGCGGCGAAAACCGATCCCGCTGGGCCGAGCAGGCGGCGGGCTGAGCCGGAAAGGAACCCCAGCGTGGCGACAGACAACGCCTTCCCGATCTTCGACGGGCACAACGACACCCTGCTGGACCTGGCCCTGCCCAAGCCGGGCGAGGAGCGCAGCTTTTTCACGCGCAGCGAGTACGGCCACCTGGACTTGCCCCGCGCCCGCGAGGGCGGCTTCGGCGGCGGGTTCTTCGCCGTGTTCGTGCCTTCGTTCCCGCGCGCGGAAGACGACGAACTGGGCATCATCTTCACCGAGGACGGCTACGAGGTGCCGATGGCCCCGCTGGTCGACCTGATCCCGGCGCAGGAGATGGCCCTGGCCCTCGTGGCGAGCCTGTTTCGCCTGGAGGCGGCCTCGGACGGGCAGATGCAGGTGGTCCGCACGGCGGATCAACTCGCACGCTGCCTGGACGAGGGCGTGCTGGCGGCGGTGCTGCACTTCGAGGGCGCCGAGGCCATCGACCCCGATTTCGACGCCCTGGAGGTGTTTTATCAGGCCGGGCTGCGTTCGCTCGGTCTGGTTTGGAGCCGCCCCCACATCTTCGGCCACGGCGTGCCGTTCCAGTTCCCCCGCTCGCCGGACACCGGGCCGGGCCTGACCGACGCCGGGCGCGATCTGGTGCGCGCCTGCAACCGCCTGCGTATCATGATCGACCTGTCGCACCTCAACGAAGCGGGCTTCTGGGACGTGGCCGCGCTGTCCGACGCGCCGCTGGTGGCGACGCACTCCGCCGCCCATGCCCTCTGTCCGTCCACGCGCAACCTCACCGACCGCCAGCTTGACGCCATCCGCGACACTGGCGGCATGGCCGGCCTCACCTTCACCGTCAGCGACCTGCGCGAGGACGGCGGCAACGATGCCGACACGCCGCTGGACACGATGGTCCGCCACATCCAGTACCTGACCGAGCGCGTGGGCATCGACGGCGTGGGCTTCGGCTCGGACTTCGACGGCACCACCGTGCCCGCCGAGATTGGCGACGTGACCGGCCTGCCGGGCCTGGTCGCCGCCCTGCGCGAATCGGGCTACAACGACGCCGAGCTCCGCAAGCTGACCCACGAGAACTGGTTGCGCGTGTTGCGCGCCACCTGGGGCCGCTAGCCGCCCTGGAACCAACGCCCGCCCGCCGCGGTATGATCGACAGGTAGGACAGGCGTTGTAGGGGCCGGTTTCAAACCGGCCCGCACTCCGATTGCGATGTAGGGGCCGGTTTCCAGTCGGCCCGCGTATGGAGGTGCCGAACATGACCGTGCTGTTCCGCAAACGGCAGCCACTGGCGGGTGTGGGCCTGCTCATGCTGGCACTCGCGCTGTGCCTCATGCCGGGGGCCGCCGCGCCGCCCACGGGCGCGGCGCCCGCCGCGCAGATCCGCGCCGGGGTGGAGGCGCTGCCGCCGGGCACATCCATCGAGACGGTGCTCACCGACCTGAACGCGCCGGTCGCCATGGCCTTCGATCCCGGCGGGCGCTTGTTCTACACCGAGCGCGCCTCGGGCCGGGTACGCCTGTACGCCAACGGCACACTCCAGCCCAACCCGGTGATCAACTTCGACGTGAGCAACTGCTCGGAGCGCGGGCTGCTGGGCATCGCCATCGACCCCGACTTTACGGCCAACCACTACATCTACGTCTATTACACGCAAGGCCCCGGCTGCGACACCACGGAGAACAAGGTGGCCCGCTTCGTCGAGCGCGACGGCGTGGGGTCGAACCCGGTCGTGATCTTCACCTCGCCGCAGACGGCGGGCAACCACAACGGCGGCAACATCCACTTCGGTCCCGACGGCAAGCTCTACATCACCATCGGGGAGAGCGCCAATCCGAGTAACTCCCAGAACATGCGCGTGCCCAACGGCAAGCTGCACCGCATCAACCCCGACGGCAGCATCCCCGCCGACAATCCGAGCTTCGGCGCGGGGGCGCTCGGCTCGATCTACGCCGTGGGCCTGCGCAACAGCTTCGACTTCACCTTCGACCCGGTGGTGCGCGGGCGCATCTTCGCCAGCGAAAACGGCCCCGGCTGCGATGACGAGATGAACCGCATCGAGCGCGGCGGCAACTACGGCTGGCGGCCCGGCTACCCCTGCGACGACGCGGCGCCCGACCCGGCCTACAACAGCAACCCGCCGCTCTGGTTCGCGCCCGCGCAGTTCTGCTGCGTTGCCCCCACCGGCATCACCGTCTACACCGGCAACCAGATCCCGCAGTGGCACAATCACCTGTTCATGGCGAACTACCAGGACCCGCCCTATCACTTCTACCTCAACGCCGACCGCACGGCGATCACCACGGTGAACAAGATCGCGGGGCTGCGCGCGGGCCTGGCCTTCACCACCGGCCCTGACGGCGCGCTCTACTACATCGAGGGCGGCGGCTACCAGAACGGCACCCTGAAGCGCATCGTCGGCCCCGGCACCGCGCCCCTGCCCACGGCCACACCCGCGCCGCCCGCCCCGCCCACCGTGCCGCCGGAGCCGAGCGGCCGCTTCTTCCCCGAGACCGGGCAGACGGTCGGCGGCCCCTTCCTGGCCTACTGGCTGATCCACGGGGGGCTGGCCCAGCAGGGCTACCCGCTCTCCGGCGAGTTCCAGGAAAAGAGCGATACCGACGGCAAGACCTACACGGTGCAATATTTCGAGCGCGCCGTGTTCGAGCAGCACCCCGAGAACCAGCCGCCCTTTGACGTGCTGCTCTCGCTGCTCGGCGTCTTCCGCTACCACGACAAGTACCCGGCGGGCGCGCCCAACCAGCAGCCCAACACCGCGCCGGGATCGGTGCTCTTCGCGGAGACGGGCCACCGCGTGGGCGGCGTCTTCCTCGACTACTGGCGCAGCCACGGCGCACTCGCCCAGCAAGGCTATTCCATCTCCGACGAGTTCATGGAGCGGAGCGACCTGGACGGCAAGGTCTATCGCGTGCAATACTTCGAGCGCGCCGTGTTCGAGTTGCACCCGGAGAACGCCCCGCCCTACAATGTCCTCCTCTCCCAACTCGGCACCTACCGCTACCACGCCCGCTATCCGGGGCGGTAGCGCGGGGCGCCCGGCCCGCGGCAGCGCCCGGCGGCTCAAGCCGCGGGCTAGCTCTACGAAGCCCGCCTTCGCGGGCTGTTGCGTTAGGCCGCGCAGGCGGCCTTGGTAAAGGTAGCCGGA
This sequence comes from uncultured bacterium, assembly GCA_966434075.1. GTDB lineage: Bacteria > Chloroflexota > Chloroflexia > QHBQ01 > JAICKM01 > JAICKM01. Next base: position 2,945 of record CBJNAR010000105.1, on the reverse strand, counting down.
GGCTTGAGCCTCCGGGCGGCCCCGCTTGCCGCTGGCCCGGCCCTTTCGGTATACTCCGCTGGGAGCAGGCCGCCGGGGATGCATCCCCAGGCGGACGAAAGGGGAGGCATGGCCGTCGCGCACACCGAGATAGAGACCGCGCCGCGCGCTACTGTACAGCGGCAGCGCCTGGCGATCGCGCTGGGCGCGCTGGTCGTGGCGCTCGGCAGCGCGATCCTCTACCTGCGCACGCTCGGTGCGGGCCTCGGCGGCACCATCGACTCGGCGGAGTTCCAGCACGCCGCCTACAACCTCTCTATCGTCCACCCCACCGGCTACCCGATGTACCTGCTGCTGGGGCGGCTCTGGCTCACCCTGCTGCCGCTGGGCGAGGTGGCCTGGCGCATGAACCTGCTGTCGGCTGTCTTTGCCGTGGCGGCGCTGCTGGTGGTCTACGCCACGGTGGTCTACCTGGGGCGCAGCGCGGCCGGGGGCGTGTTCGCGGCGGCGCTGCTCGGCACCCACGCGCTGGTATGGGAGACGGCGGTGGTGGCCGAGGTCAACAGCCTCAACCTGCTGCTGGTCGGGGCGAGCCTCTATGCGCTGCTGCGCTGGGCCGGGGTGGGTGCCGGGCGGCGCTGGCCGCTGGAGGCGGCGGCGCTGCTCTATGGCCTGGCCCTGGCCCACCACCGCACCAGCCTGCTGCTCGCGCCCGCCGTGGCGATCTTCGTCGTGTGGATGATCCGGCAGGGCACGCGGGTTTCCCCCGCCACAGTGCTGCGGTGTGTCGCGCTGCTGTTGCTGCCCTGGCTGTTCTACCTCTACCTGCCCCTGCGCGCGGCGACCACGCCCTGGTACACCAACACCTGGGCCAACTTCAGCGCCGAGGTCGGCGGGGCGAGCGCGTGGCCGGTCATCCTCGACACCATCAAGCGCCCGCTGCTGCCGCGCGTGGGCCTTGTCTGGGGCCAGGTGTTCCCCCGGCTGATCGGCCTGAGCACGGCGGGACTGGCGGGGGCGGGCCTGCTGCTCTGGGCGCGGTGGCCGCAGGCGGCGCGGCGGCCGGGCGTTACGGCGCCGGTGCTCGTGCTCTACGGCCTCGGCTTCCTGACCATCTGCGGGGTCATGGTCGTTTACGACGTGGATGTGATCGGCGATTACCTCGCGCTGGCCGTGCTGATCGCGGCGACCTGGGCCGGGGTGGCCGCCGGGTGGCTGCTGGGCGCCGTGCGCGACATCCCGCGCCTGCAATGGCGCGGCCTGCCCGCCGGGGTGCTGGTGGCCGGGCTGGTGCTGCTGGCGCTGCCCGCCGCGCAGGTGCGCGCCAACTACGCCGCCGCCGATTTCAGCCATTTCGACGAGCGCGCGCTCTGGACTACTCTCGCCGCCGCGGACGGCACGCCCCAGGCGCTGCCGAAGGACGCCATCATCATCGGCGGCTGGGCACACTACAACGAGTTGCGCTACCGGCAGACCGTCGAGGGCTGGCGGCCCGACCTGATGCCCGTCGTGCTGGACGACCTCGTCGCCGGGGGCCACCTGAACCTGATCGACGAGTGGCTGGCCCAGGGCCGCGGCGTCTTCCTGGTCGATCCCACGCCCGACATCACCGACCATTTCGCCACGGTGCCGCAAGGTCCGCTGGCGCGGGTCACCAAGCGCGAGGAATTGGCCGCTGTTGCCATGGAGCATCCGCTGGACATCACCTTCGGCGACAACATCCATCTGCTGGGCTACACGCTGCAACCCGGCGAGCCGCGCGCGGGCGGCCAATTGCGCATCACCCTGTTCTGGCGGACGGATGTGCGCCTGCAGGAGCGCTACGTCGTCTTCACCCACCTGGTGGACGAAGCAGTGCACAAGGTCGGGCAGAAGGACGACGAGCCGGTGCGCGGCTACCGGCCCACGGTCAACTGGGCGCCGGGCGAGACGGTGGTCGATACGCTGGTCATGCCCATCGACCCCGCCGCCGCGCCCGGCACCTACCGGTTGGTCGTCGGCCTCTACACCCGCTTCGGCGAGCGCCGCCTCGTCGCCCACGACGCCACGGGCCAGAACCTGGGCGACTACTGGGAAATGACCCCCGTCCGCGTCACCCGTTGATCTCTAAATTTTTCTCACCGCGAAGGCGCGAAGGGCGCGAAGAAAAACTAACATAAATCGTCTTCGCGTTCTTCGCGTCTTCGCGGTGAATTTCCGGATGCACGCCGATTATCGCGCCTTGACGCCGCTTTGCGGGCTGCGCTACAATGGGCGGGGTAGTTGGACCATCCGCCGATCACCGCAGAGGAGGATACCGGCATGGGATTTCTCGACCAGGTAAAACAAAGCGGCCAGCGCGCGGCCTGGGAGGCCGAGCGTATGGTGCGCGTCAATAAGGCCAACAGCGCGGTCGCCGACGCCAAGCGCGACCTCGACTCGCAGATCTACAATCTCGGCAAAACCATGATCGCCGCCTTTGAGGGCGGGGCCACGCCCAGCGCCGAGGCGCAGCCGGTCTACGATCAGATCAAGGCACTGGAAGACAAAGTCAAGCAGCTCGAACAAGAGGTGGAGCGCATCAAGCAGGAGCAGCCGCCCGGCACGGCGCCCCAGCCCGCGCCGCCGCCCGGCTATCCCAGCACAGCGCAGGGCGCGCCCTATCCGGCGCCCGGTGGCGGCGCGCCGTACACCGCGCCCAACCAGGGCGCCCCGTACACGCCGACCGGCCCCACGGCGGGTCCCGGCCCGTACACGCCGACCGGCCCGACCGCCGGTCCCGGTCCCTACACGCCCACCGGCCCCGCTGCCGGCCCCGGCCCCGCCGTGACCTCCGGCCCCTACACGCCGACCGGCCCCGTGGCGCCCGGCCCCTACGTGCCCACCGGCCCGTCGCCGGAGACCCCGTCCGGCCCCGGCGCCACCGGCGCGACCGCCCACGGCGCCCCGGCTTACGAGCAGGCCGCCGCGCCCACCAGCCATGGCGC
>CBJNAR010000104.1:0-8202 GCA_966434075.1 uncultured bacterium | reverse complement strand
TTGAGCTTTTTGAGCGCGGGCAATAGTTCGGCCAGGGTCGCGGCATCCGACTGCTTGAAATAGCGGTGGTCCATCGGCAAGTAGTTGCCCAGGTAGACCAGGTGCCGGCCCCCGTAATCGGCGGCGGGCATCATGTTGGTGTGCTCCACCGCGGCCAGGAAGGGGAAGGCCGGATCGTTGATATTCAGCCAGTAAATGTCTTTCATCAGCGGGCGGTCGAGCGCCAGGATGGCGCAATGGGCGCCGAGGGCGTTGCCCCAGTCGTAGCGCTTGCGGTAGTTCTCCGGCAGCCCCTCGGTGAGGCGCATGAACAGCCGCGTCGGCAGTGTCGCCACGACCTTGTCGTAGACCTCGCTGGTATCCCCCGTGTCGATGCGGATGGTGCCGTCGGGCTGCGGGGCGATGCGCGTCACGGCAGTGTTCAGGCGGATCTCGCCGCCCGCCGCGCGGATCTCCTCGCCTAGCCGGTTATACACCTGCTGGAAGCCGCCCTTGAGATAGCCCAACTGGATGCTCCGCGAGTGGATGCGCGACCAGAACCACGGCGCCGCCACCTGTGGCGCATAGCTGCCGAACTTCGATTCCAGCAACGGGCCGAACAGCACATTATAGATCTGCTTGCCCATCCAGCGTTTGATCCACTGCTCGGCGGTGCTCTTGCGCAGGCGGCGATAGTCGGGCTCGGCCTTCAGATAGGCGGTTGCCAGGCCCAGGCGCAGGCGATTGGGGAAGGAGAGCGGCGAGAAGCGCAGCACGTCGCCCACGCCGCGGAAGGTGCTGTAGTATTTGCCGTGGTAGAGGGTCGCGGTTAGCTGGTTCAGCCAGAGCAGCTTGTCGCTCAGGCCCAGCTCGGCGATCAACGCCTGGATCTCCTTGTCCGAGCGGAACAGGTGGTGGTAGAACTTCTCCAGGTAGCTGCCGCTGTCGCCGACCAGGAAGCCCGCGGCCAGCCCGCCGAGTTCGCCCTCTTTTTCGATGACCGTGACCTGCGCGCCCCGGCGGGCCAGGCGCAGGGCGACGGTGAGGCCGAGCGCCCCGCCCCCCAGCACCGCAACGCGTGTTTTCTCCATAACCTCGTCCTTTGCTCTACGCACTCGCGCACCTGGTCCTGCCGCCCCAGGCGGCAAAAAGCCGGGCAGGGATGCCCGGCTGCCACCCGCGCCTACGCTTCCCGGCGTGTGCGCTAGTCTTCGCTGTAAATATCCAGCGTAATACTGCCCTCTTTCGGATCAAAGCCGGGATAAGGGTAGCGAGTGTCCCACTGGTTGAGCCGGCGGGCCTCGTCGCGGGTATACACGTCCAACCCGCGATGGCGATACTTCTCGTACACGGCGCTGTAGGCGCCCGCCGGGGGGCCATCGCGCCGCAGACCGTCGCTGCCGTAGGTGCCCTGGCGGACTTTAATCATCGGAGCCTCGGCCTCGGCTTCCACTATGGTATCGATGGGCGGTTTCCAGTGGTCGCTCGCGAGCCACTCCATCTCGCGGCGTCCGCGCACCGTGACCACGAACGTTTTCTTCGTGCCCCGCGCTTCGGGGACCGCAGGCTGTCGGGTTTTCTTCTTGAAGAAAGGCAACATTGGTGACTCTCCACAATCGCTATCCGGCAGAGCCGATACCCGGCCCTGCCCTGCCATATTAGCACAAACAGGGCCAGGCTGTCAAAAACGCACTACCCGGCGCGTCACCGCCGCCCGGCCCGTTTACCGGCGGGCTAACGCGACGAAGCCCGCCTGCGCGGGCTGGGTTCGGAAAGCGAGGCCGGGCGGGCGTGGGGCAGCGCCCGGCCCCTGGAAGGGGCGGGCTAGCACAACGAAGCCCGCCTGCGCGGGCTGTGTCCTATTGGGTTAGGCCGCGCAGGCGGCCTTGGTAATGGTAGCCGGAGGCTCAAGCCTCCGGGCTCTCCACCCGGCGTGATCCGCAACAGCAGATTACTTGAACTCGTTCAATAACTGCCCGACAAAACTATTGCAAAGCCCGCCGGTTCGTGTTATAATGTGTGTATTGAACATGTTCAATAATCGAGGAGCCGATGCCCGACCAAAGTGCACAAGACCTGACCGACAAGGGACGGCGGACCCGCGAACGCATCCTGGACAGTGCCGTGCGGCTGTTTGCCGAGCGCGGGTTTGAGCGGACGACCATGCGCGACATCGCGGCGGAGGCCGGGTGCTCGCTGGGGTTGGCCTATCACTACTTCGCGAGTAAAGAGGCGATTGTGCTGGGCCTCTATGCGCGCCTGTCTTCGGAACTGGAGGCGCAGGTGCAGGACCTCGCGCCGGGGCCGCTGGCCGAGCGCTTCGACGCGGCGCTCCGCATCAACCTGGCCCTGCTCACGCCCTACCGGTCGAGCATGCTGGCCCTGTTCGGGCCGGCGCTCAACCCGGAGTCCGGCATCGCCGTGCTCGGCGGCAGCACCGGGGCCGCACGCGACCAGGTGCGCGCGGCGTTTGCCTGCGTGGTGGCCGGGGCCACCGACGCGCCCGCCGGGACCGCGGCTGAGGAACTGATAACGGTCCTCTATGGGCTGCACCTGGCGACGGTGCTGGTGTGGACCCAGGACCGCAGCGACGGCACCCAGGCCACCGAAGAGTTGCTGCTGTTTTTACGCGATGCCCTGGCGCTGGCGACGCCGCTGCTCGAACTGCCGGCGGCCCTGGAGACCCTCGCGCGCCTCGCGCGCATCATCCGCCCGCTGCTGATCTGACGTGCGCCAGGGCGGCGCCGGCGGCAGGTTAAGGAGAACACTGCCATGAAGATCCCTGTGATCCAGGGCGTCATCGCCCGCCGCATTCTGGTGAACTATCGCGTGGACCCGGAGGCGCTGGCGCGGTTGCTGCCCGCCCCCTTCCGGCCCAAGTTAATCGATGGGGTGGGCATCGCCGGCATCTGCCTGATTCGCCTGGAAGCCTTGCGCCCGCGCTTCGTGCCCGCCGGGCTGGGGCTGACTTCGGAAAACGCCGCACACCGCATCGCCGTGGTCTGGGAGGAGGATGGGCAGCCGCGCGAAGGGGTCTATATCCCGCGCCGCGACACCGACCGCTGGTTCAACACCTGGGCGGGCGGGCGCATCTTCCCCGGCATCCACACGCACGCCACCTTTGCCGTAGCCGAAGGGCAGAACCGCTACCGCGTCGCGCTCGACAGTGACGACGGGCAGACCCATGTGCTGGTAGACGGCAGGCTGGCGCGGGAGTTGCCGCCGGACTCCGTGTTCCCGTCGATCGCGGCGGCCTCGGCCTTTTTCCGGCCCGGCGCGCTTGGCTACTCGCCCACGCCTGATCCCGGTCGCCTGGCCGGCCTGGAACTGCGGACAGCGAACTGGCAGATCGAAGCCCTGGCCGTGGACCGGGTGGAGTCGAGCTTTTTCGCCGACCGGGCGCTCTTCCCGGCAGGCAGCGCCGTCTTCGACTGCGCCCTGCTGATGCGCCACATCGTCCACGAGTGGCACAACCAGGGCTACCACGCCTGCGGCCCGGTGGCGCCAGGTTCCGGCCTGAGCGTAACAGCGGCAGGCGTGGTAGGCGTCGCCGTTTAATCCAGCCCCGACCCTACCCGCCGCGCGTCTCCCCTTCCCGCACCGGGAAGGGGCCGGGGGTTAGGCCCGCCGCGCGTCTCCCCTTCCCGCGCCGGGAAGGGGCCGGGGGTTAGGCTGGCCTTAGCGCAACGTCGAGGGCAGGATGCCGAGTTGGCTGCGATACTTGGCGACCGTGCGCCGCGCCACGCGGATGCCCTCGTCGCGCAGCAAGCTGACGATCTCGCGGTCGGTGAGCGGGCGGCCCTCGCGCACGATGATCTCCTTCATCACATCTTTGATGCTCAGGGAGGCGGTGAAGAAGTCGGAGAAGGGGATGACCTGGCGGTTGGGCAGCATCACGTATTTGCCCGCCGTGGCCCGGCTCACGGTTGACTCGTGCAGGCCCGTGCGCTCGGCCACCTGGGCGCGGGTGAGCGGGCGCAGGTGGCGCACGCCGTGGCGCAGGAAGTCTTCCTGCACCTCGACCAGCACGCGGGCGATGCGCATCATCGTCTCGCGGCGCTGGTTGATGTTCGACATGAAGAGTTTGGCCCGCGCCACATACTGCTGGATATGGCGCTTCTCGTCGTCGGAGTAGTGCTGTTCCTTGCCGCGCAGTTCGGCGGCCAGGCGGCTGTACATCGGGTTGAGGCGCATGAAGAACCGGCGCGACTCCATCACCTCGATGGCGAACTCGTCCTCTTCCAGCTTGATCACCACGTCGGGCGAGACATACTGGGCGCGCGATGGGCTGCCCCAGGTCTGGAAATCGGCGGCTTCCATGACGGGGTAGGGGGTCAGGTGGGCTTTGATGAAGTCGCGGGCGGCGGCCACCTCGTCGGAGGCGACGCCCAGTTTCTGGGCGATATAGCCGTATTTGTGCGTGCCGAGTTCGGTCAGATGATCGCTGATGATGGCGCGGACATGGGGCGGTTCCGGCTCGTCCTGTTCCTCGACCATGTGGTCGAGTTGCAGCAGCAGGCATTCGCGCAGGTCGCGCGCGCCGATGCCGGGCGGCCCGACGTGCTGCAACTCTTCCAGCACATGCTCGACCCGCGCCTCGTCCACGCCCAATTGCCGGGCGATCTCCGGTACGCTCTGCGCCAAAAAGCCGCGCTCATCCAGGCTACCGATCAGAAACTCGGCGATGAAAACATCATGGGTGTCGAGCACGGCCCGCAGGTCGTTCATGAGTCGCTCGCCCAGCGTGCGCTCGGCGGCGACCAGGGTCATCGGGTCAAAGTCTTCGTCGTCGCCGCTGCTGCTGTAGCTGCCGCCGACCACATAATCGCCGTAGTTATAGTCCTCCATGGTCGGCCCATCGCTGCCCAGGGTGCCGCCGTCACCCGCCACGCGCTTGGCGCAGTTGGCGCAGACGTTGCCGCGTATTTGCTCGCCACAAATGGGGCAGGTCTGGTGTTCGACGATCTCAAACGCGGGATTCTCCTCGGCCTCCAGTTTAATGGCCTTCTGAAGTTCCATCGAGGAAAGGGAAAGAATCTGGTTGACGGCGATCAGGGTGGGCGATACCCGCATCCCCATTTCGGGACTCATATCAGCGGTTAAATCGAGATCCACAGTCGCTTTTCTCCTGTCTGCAATCAGCATCCGCCGGATCGTTCCCCGCCCAAGGGTGGCAGATATAAAAACGGAACGACCCGCGGCCAAATCTCGTCTGAGTAGTCGCGGCCTCCCCGGTAGGCAGATATCCGGCTTGATCGTGCTGGGGGTCCCATTGTAAAGATAGGGCACAAAGGGCGTTTGGAGAGCCTATAAGCAACTCTCGTGCCACATTTTGGCAAGGATCCTGCTGGAGGCGGCGCCTGCGGGCCAACCTCTCCCCCGCCCCTCCCCGCCGCGGGGAGGGGAGTTGCTTTCTATCACATCGGCGATTCCCCCCTTCCCGCGGCGGGAAGGGGGGCAGGGGGGTTAGGTTGGGCGGCTAGAGGAACCGCCGCAGGAACGGATGGCGCCGCCGCCAGTTCTTGTAGCCGGTGCTCAGCAGGTCGGCGATGGTGTGGCTGGCCCCGCCCAGGATGAAGCCGATCAGCGCCAGGAGGATGACGCCGCTGTGGCGGGCAAGGTAGCCGTTGAGCCAGATCAGCACGCGCATGGCGGTGCCGCTCGGATCGACCGGGTGCAGCAGGTTGATCAGCGCCAGGCCCCCGTACATCAGCAAGAAGACCATAACCGTGAAATAGGCGATGCGCAGGACCGGGCCAATAATCAAACCGTGCGACCAGACGGCCCGGTGATGCAGCAGCTTCTGGTACGGCCACCAGATGAAGCGGAAGCGCCCCCAGCGCAGATACGGTTCCGACCGCAGATCCAGGTCGCAGGAAAAGAGGATGCCGGAGAGGAGATACGATCCGGCGAGGACGCCGACCTGGCCGGGGGTCATGCCCGGCAGCGCCAGGGTGACCGGGACCGCGGCGGCAGCGGTGACGACGGTGATAATATCATGGGTGCGGCCGTCCGGCATGGGAACGAACTCCTCTCAGATGGGGCGGGCGTACGGGCGGTCTCCCGGCGATAATAGCACATCTGTACTATATCTGTCAAGCAAAAAAAGCCCCCGGCGCGGCCTGAGAGCCGGGCGCCGGGGGCGGCTACGCGCCAGGGCGGACTAGTTGCTGTCCTTCTGCGGGGTCAGGCCGCGCCGGAAGTAGCGAATGGTCAGCACCACGGCGATCAGGCCGAGCGCCAGCAGGACCGGGAACTCCCCACCGGTCTTGGGCGCGGTAGCGGGCGTCGGCGTGGTCTGCGTGACCGGGCCGGTGTTGCCGCCGGTCGCCGTGGGCGCTGCCGTGGCCGTCGGGGCGGCGGTGCCGCCCGTGGCCTTGCTGACGGTCACGAGCCAGTCGGCGGCCTTATCGGTATCTTTGCCCTGGGCGATGGACGTGCGGAAGAACGACTGGTTGGCCGTTGGGTCGGTGGCCTTGATGCCCGGACTCCAGAGCATGTCCTTGAAGCCGGCATAATTCTTCCAACTGGTGTTCGGCGTGCCCCAGTTCAGCACGTCGACCACCGCGCCCTTATCGTCCTTGATGCCCAGCATGTCGTTGGCGCCGTCCAGGCCCTTGGCCGGCCAGCCGGTGAGGCTGCTGGCCTTCATCTTCGCCAGGCTGTAGGACTCGATGGTGGTGGTGGGCAGGGTCAGGCAGGTGTCGGCGGTGCAGACACTCCACCCGGTGAGGGTGATCGGCCCCTTGGTCATGTTGTAGAGCTGGAACCACTCGTCGCTGGGATTCACCGCATTGAAAACGTCGGTGATCTCGACGGTGCTCGATGCGGCGCGCGCGGGGGCCACGATCAGCAGGCTAAGCATCCCGCTGAGCAGCATTAACCCGAGGGCGACGGACAATCGTTGCAGACTCCGCACGGATCCTTCTTCCTTTCTGCTGCATCTCCAGAGGGGGTGGCGAGCCATCAGGCCACTCCAAACCGCGCAGCACCTATATGGCAACAGCCCAGCGGCGGGGGTGGGTGACGGGCCGGCCCCGCGCAATCGGGCAGCAAAACGAGCGGAAGCAGGAGTGCGGGCACGTTTGACGAGTCCCAGGTGGACATGACCGGGGCGGCCTCACCACGCATACCATGCTTGCCAGGTCTACATAACAATGTAGCACAAGTTTATGAATATGTCAAGTACCATCCCTAGCCAAATTGGCGCCCCGCCCCCCGCCAAAGAGTCCTATGTACGGCGGCTTTTGTGCCCCTGCCCGACTCAAGGATCGAACGCGGGCGGCGCCCTTCATACTTATGAGGGTTTCTTAAACTCTACAGCAATCAGTCGGCTCACTCGGCTAAAAAGATCTGGAGGATGCGCGCCGTGGCGCCCCAGATGTTGTACGGGCCGTACTGGTAGAAATGCACGTCCAGGCGGCCAAAGGGCGTGTCGCGCTGCTCGCTCCGGTAGATGGTCGGGTCGCGCAGCCCGGCCACAGGCACCTCGATCACCTCGGCTACCTCCGCGGGGTTGGGCCGGAACGCCGGGCGCGCCGCCGCCCGCCCCACCACCGGCGTGATCAGGTAGTTGCTCACCACCGTGTGCACCGGCGCCAGCATGCCGATCACCGTGACGGCGGCGGGCGGGATGCCCAACTCTTCCTCGGCCTCGCGCAGCGCGGCGGCGGGCGGGTCGGCATCCGCCGGATCGATGGAGCCGCCCGGCAGCGAGATCTGCCCGGCGTGGCGCGACAGGGTCTCGGTGCGCCGGGTGAAGACGATGGTCTCGGCGCCGGTGGCCGGGTCGGGATAGAGCAGCAGCAAGACCGCGGCCCGCCGGGGCGGGGGCATCCCGGCCAGGGGATCAACGTCCCCGACGCGGGTGCCCACCGGCGCCTCCTCCTACTTGCCGCAGGGCGCGTGCAACACCAGGTTCGGGTATTGGGCGCGCAACGCCTCCTCGCTGTCGAACCAGACCAGGTTGGCAGGCGCCAGGCTGTGCCAGCCCGGATCGGACGCGCAATAGTAATACTTGCGGCTCTTTGTGCTCACCACGAACGCGCCCGGCGCCGCCGGACCGGACGTGGCCGTGGGCTTGGGCGTGCTGGTCGGCTTGGGCGTACTCGTGGGACGCGGCGTGCGCGTCGGTTTGGGCGTACTCGTTGGTTTCGGCGTGCTGGTCGGCTTGGGCGTACTCGTCGGCTTCGGCGTACTTGTCGGCTTGGGCGTACTCGTTGG
>CBJNAR010000103.1:0-8274 GCA_966434075.1 uncultured bacterium | reverse complement strand
GGGCATAGACGGCCAGCCAGGGCGACAGCCGTTGCAGGAACACCAGCAACACCATAAGCAGGCTGCCCGCCGTGACGCCGAGGATCGAGCCAAGCGAAACATAGCGCGAGATGGCGATGATCGGGACGCCGATGATCAGGCCGAACAGGGCCACCCAGGGATTGACCGCGACCATGGTGCCGATGGCGGTGGCGACGCCGCGCCCGCCGCCCCAGGCGCCGGTGAACACGCGGATCCAGATCGACCAGATGTGCCCGATGAGCGCCGCCACCGCCGCGCAGCCGATGGCGATGGCCTCGTAATTGGGGTCGTGCCAGTCGATGAGCCGGGCAATCAGCACAGGGAGGGCGCCTTTGAGCGCGTCGAGGACAAACACCAGCAGGGCCGCGCGCCGGCCGATGACCCGGCTCACGTTCGTCGCGCCCGTCTTGCCGCTGCCGTGCTGCCGCAAATCGACCCCGTGGACGGCGCCGATGACCATCCCGCTCGGCAGGGCGCCAATGAGGTATGCTGCAAGAATCAGGATGGCGAGTACCCACAAGTCCATCGTGCCGCTCCTTTCGATTGTCAAAGGCGATGCGCCGGGTGGCATAAGTATACATCCGCCGCGGGCGCGCGGCAATAGCCTGATCGGGGTGTCCAGCCAACCTAACCCCCCACCCCCCCTTCCCGCCGCTGGAAGGGGGGCGACGATAGCGCGTATCGGCCCAGGGCGCGATCTCCCCTCCCCGCGGCGGGGAGGGGCCGGGGGAGAGGTTGCCCCCGCGCGAGGGCCGGCGTAAGGTGCGCACACGGATTATTAGCGGCGCGGTGTTGCTGGCGCTGGCCGGGATCATCGCCTGGGTCCGCGGGCCGGTGCTGGTGCTGGCGGTGTTCGTCTGCATCGGCATCACCGCCTGGGAGATCTACAGCATGGCCCAGGCCGCGGGCCACCACCCCTGGCGGGCCGGCGGCATCGCGCTGGCGCTGATCCTGGCCGGGCCTGCGGCGCTCGTCGCCCTGCGGCCCTGGCTTGCAGACCTGCCCGGCGGCATCGACCCCGGCCTGCTGGGGGGGCCGGGCACCGGCGCCGCGCCCGACTGGCTGGAGGCGGCCACGCTGGTCATTGCGGGGGCGGGCCTGGTCGCCACGCTGGTCTGGGCGGGCGCGCGCCGGGGGCCGGCGGAGGCACCGCCCGCCATGCCCTGGACCGACGTGGGGCTGACGCTCGGCGCGGCGCTCTACACCGGCGGCATCTTGAAGTACGGTATGCTGCTGAACCACCCGCCGGGCGAGGTGGGCTGGCTGCTGCTGATCGTGCTGGGCACCGCCGCCGCCGACAGCGGGGCCTATTTCGCGGGGCGCGCCTTCGGCAAGCGCAAGATGATCCCGCATATCAGCCCGAACAAGACGTGGGCCGGGTTCTGGGGCGGCCTGGTGCTGTGCGTGGTGGCCGTGGCCCTGTTCGCCGGGCCGATGGGCATCCCGCTCTGGCATGTGCCGCTGCTGGGCGCCGCCATCGATGTCAGCAGCGTGGCCGGCGACCTGAGCGAGTCGTTGCTCAAGCGTAGCTTCGGCGCCAAGGACAGCAGCCGGCTCATCCCCGGCCACGGCGGCCTCCTCGACCGGTTCGACAGCATCCTGTTTGTCGTGCCGGTGGTTTATGCGTATATCTATTTCTTCTATCGCTAGTCGTTTGGCGCGGGCGGCGGGCCGGTTTGAAACCGGCCCCTACAAGGCGATTAGAGCGCGGGTCGGGGTGCAACCGGCCCCTACAAGGCGATTAGAGCGCGGGTCGGGGTGCAACCGGCCCCTATACGGGGACAGGGCGCCAGGGCCGGGGTGCACCCCGGTTCCTACAGATGCGATTAGGGCGGGGAGGGCACGAAGATGCCGGAGATGAAAACCGACGCGCGGGCCGTAGCCGACGCGCGGGCGCAGGAAGGCTATCATTACAACATGGGCTGGTACCGCTTCGGCATCGCCCTGTGGGGCACGCTGTTCCGGCGCTACTGCCGCCTGCGCGTGCTGGGCAAGGAGAACATCCCGAAGGGCGGGCCGGTCGTCGTCACCGCCAACCACCTGAGCATGCTCGACCCGTTCCTGGTCGGCTACACGCTGGGCACTCCACACCCGGTCGCCTTCATGGGCAAGCAGGAACTGTTCGGCATCCCCATCGTGGGCTACGCCATCCGCCAGTGGGGCGCCTTCCCGGTGGACCGGTCGCGCAAGGACGCCAGCGCGCTGCGCTCGGCGCTGGCCGTGCTCAAGGCCGGCGAGGTGCTCGGCATGTTCCCCGAAGGCACGCGCAGCACCAGCGGCGAACTCCAGGAGTTACGCACCGGCTCGCTGCGTCTGGCCATCCGTACGCGCTCCCCGCTCATCCCGGTGGGCATTGCCGGCACCGACAAGTCGCTGCCGCGCGGCGGCAAGTTCCCCAAGCCGGCCAAGATCGCCATCAACTACGGCCCGCCGATGGACCTGGCCGCCCTCTATGACCATCGGCCCACCGAGGCCGAAATCGAACACTGCTCCGAGGAACTGCGCCTGATCCTGGAACGGTTGCACCGCGAGGCGGAGGCGGCCTGGAAGCCCGCGCCCCGCTGAGGCCCCGCGCGCGTTCCCAGGCTGCTCAGGCCGGCACGGCGGCGCGCGCTTCCATCAGGGTCTTCGCGCGCTGCAAATCCGCGGGCAGCCGGTGTTGCAGCACCCGCTAATCGCGCGGCTACACACAAGCGGTCGCTGGAATCTGCACTACAGATTCCAGCGCGCTATTGGGCGTAGTTGCGCGATAAATCGCGCTGTCCTCGATGCTCGTCCGGGTGGGTAGTTCCCCCCAGGTGTCTGGAACCTGCTAAATACGCGGCGTGGCTAATCCTCGGCGCGGATCTCAAGCGCCAGTGCCTGGATGGCGTTGTTGACGTAGCCGAGGCGGTTCCAGGGCGCCACCTCGGGCTGCGTGTTACCTGCCGCGTCGGTCGCGCGGACGCGCAGCACATGCCGGCCCGGCGCGGGCGCCGCCCATTCCCACTCCCAGGGCTGCCAGGCATGGGGCGGTGCCGATCCGACCAGGCGCGCCGGCTGCCAGTTTGCGCCGTCCACGCTGACTTCGACCGTGGCGATGGGCCCGGCGCCCGACCACGCCATCCCCGCGACGCGCACCGGCCCCCGCGCCCCACCGGCGCCCGGCGGCGCATCCGTGATCAGCGATTTGACGGCCATGGCGCGCAACGGCTCCGCAGGCGTCTGGCCGGGAATGTCCAGGATATAGCGCTCGGTCTGGAAGAAGCCCACGAACGGCTCGGCCAGCGCGGCAATGCGCGCCAGCCACTTGACCGAAGCCACGCCGTACCACTCCGGCACGAGGAGGCGCACCGGCCCGCCGTGCGCCGGGGGCAGCGGGGCGCCGTTCAATTCGTAGGCCAGTATTGTATCGGGGTCAAAGGCCTTGGCGGCGGGCAGCGCGCGCACGAAGCCGGTCGCCGCGTCGTTGCCGGCGGGCGGGCCATGGTCCGCGCCCTCAAACAGGATCTCGGCCACGCCGGCGGGCACACCGGCCAGTTCCAGCACCCGGTGCAGTGCCACCCCCCGCCAGACGCCCGTGCTGACCGCGCCCATGCCCCATGGCTCGCCCGGCGGCAGCGGGGCGAAGCCGCGGCGGTCGTTGCCCGCGCACTCCAGGGTGGCCGTGAGTGTCTGCGCGGGCAAGGCGGCCAGGCCGGCGAAGGTCAGCGTGCGCGGCCCGCTGCCGCCCTCGATCTCCAGCCGCCAGTTCTCGCGGTCGAGCGCGGGCACCGGGAAATGGCTGCGCACATAGAACAGATCGCTTGGCGTGATGGGTGTTCGTAGCGCCGCCAGTGGCGACTGGGCATTAAACGGCTCCTGCCGGACGGCAACCAGCCCCCCATCCTCACCGCCGGGTGCGTCCGGCCCTGGACTCTCGCGCCGTCCACCCGGCGCGCTCGCCTGCTCCATGCTCCTGCCCTCCTTATGCTGCCGGCCGCCGGCGGGGCCGCGCCAATCGCCGGGCCGCCACGGCTGGCCCTAGTCTACACCGGAAGCGCGCGGTTCGCAATGCGCTCCGTTGGCCGATCGCGGCTGGTGATCGGCGGGCGGGACCACCTCCGTTGGGGCTGGCACACGAGTTGCTACAGCAAGAAGCAAATGCCGCAGTGATTCTTTGTTGGTCGCCGCGTCCTGACTTGCGATTGTACAATCCGGCGATTATCTGCCCGCTCGCTTCGTGTGCCGGCGGGGTACACAGGGTGTGCCCGCGCGTGTAATGGCCTGAGCGCGGCGCGACAGAGATGGATCCGATGATGGATTTGCGGCTAAATCCGCCGGCACCTGCTTTTCCCACTCCTGAGCGTATAGCGATCGTCCGCGCCCTGCCGGGGCTGGGCGATCTGCTGTGCAGCGTGCCCGCCTGGCGCGCCCTGCGCCACGCCTACCCAGCGGCGCAGATCACCCTGATCGGGCTGCCCTGGGCCGAAAGCTTCGCGGCCCGGTTCCGGCGCTACCTGGACGACTTCCTGGAATTCCCTGGCTATCCCGGCATCCCCGAGCGGCCAGTGGCGGCGCGAGCGTTTCCCGGCTGGCTGGCGGCGGCCCAGGCCCGTGACTTCGACCTGGCGATCCAGATGCAGGGCAACGGCAGCTATATCAACGAGTTCACGCTGCTGCTGGGGGCGCGGCGCACGGCGGGGTACTATCTGCCCAGCCTCTACTGCCCCGATGCCGCTCTCTTTCTGCCGTACCCCGACAGCGGCGCGGAGATCTCCCGCCACCTGCGGCTGATGGAGTTCCTGGGCCTGCCCGCGCAGGGCACGCACCTCGAATTCCCCCTGCAGGACGACGATTGGACCGCGCTGGCCGCCATCCCGGCGGCGCGCGACCTGCAGGCGGGCGGATACGCCTGCGTGCATCCGGGCGCGAAGGCCGCGGGGCGGCGCTGGGCGCCGGCGGAGTTCGCCCGCGTGGCCGACGGCCTGGCCCGGCATGGGCTCCAGGTCGTGCTCACCGGGTCGGCGGACGAGCGCGACCTGACCGGGGCGGTGGCGGCGGCCATGCGCCACCCCGCCGTGGACCTGGCCGGGCAGACCGGCCTGGGCGCCCTGGCCGCCTTGCTGCGCGGCGCCCGGCTACTGATCTCCAACGACACCGGCGTGTCGCACCTGGCGGCGGCCCTGCGCCTGCCCAGCGTGGTCATTTTCACCGGGTCGGACCCCGACCGCTGGGCGCCGCTGGACCGGGCGCGCCATCGCGTCGTCATCGCGGGCACGGTGGACGACTCCGGCGTGCCCGTGGCCCTGGGCGGGCGCAGCAACGGCGCGACTCCCACGGCGGCCTTGCCCGCCGGCGATCTGCTCGACGCCGTCATGCGCGAAGCCGCCGGCCTGCTGGAGAAGGAGCCGGAGTATGCTGCCTGAGCCCTGGCACCACGTCCGGCGCCTGCTGGTGATCCGGCTCGATAATATCGGCGACATCGTGATGCTCGGCCCGGCCCTGCGCGCGTTGCGCCAGGCGCTGCCCGCGGCCCATATCACGCTCATGGCCTCGCCCGCGGGCAGCCAGGTCGCCCCGCTGCTGCCCTGGATCGACGACGTGCTGGTCCACCGCGCCCTCTGGCAGGATGCGTCGGGCAGCATGGGCCTGGACCCGGCGGCGGAGCAGGCCCTGGTCGCCGGGCTGCGGGCGCGGGCGTTCGACGCTGCCGTCATCTTCACCAGCTTTTCGCAATCGCCCTACCCGCCCGCCTATGTCTGCTACCTGGCCGGCATCCCGATCCGCATCGGCCAGTCGAAAGAGTTCGGCGGCAGCGTGCTCTCGCAATGGGTGAAGCCGCTGCCCGACGGCGTGCACCAGGTGGACCGCAACCTGTACCTGCTGGAGCAGGCGGGCTTCGCGCTCGCCGGACGGCGGCTCGAAGTGCGCATGCCCGCCGCGGCACAGGCTGCGGCGGCGCGGAAACTCGCGGCCCTGGGCATAGCGCCGGACGCCCCGTTCCTTCTCCTGGCGCCGGGCGCCAGTTGCCCCGCGCGCCGCTACGATGTCCAGCGCTTTGCCGAGGTGGCGCGCACCCTGGCCGGGGAAACCGCCTGGCCGGTGGTGGTCGTGGGCAGCGCACGCGAAACCGACTTTATCGCCCCGATCCTGGCCGCCGGACCGCCGGGTCGCATCCTGTCGCTGGCCGGGCAGACCTCGGTGCCCGAACTGGCCGCCGTGATCGCGCGCTCGCGCCTGGTGCTCGCCAACGATTCCGGGCCCATGCACCTGGCCGACGCCACCGGCCGTCCGATGGTCATCCTGTACTCCGGCACCGAACTGGAAGAACAGTGGCGCCCGCGCGGCGCGCCCGCCCGGCTGCTGCGCCGGCCCACCGCCTGCTCGCCCTGCTATCGCTTTGACTGCCCCTATCACATGGAGTGTCTTGACATCGCGCCCGCAGAAGTCGTCACCGCCGCATTCGACTTGCTCGCACAGACCGGCGCTACCCAGCCCATGGTGCCGGCCTGCTGAACCGCCGGGCGCCATCTAGTAACGACGACCATGATCAACATCAAATTTACCCAGGCGGCGGCCGCCGTGACCGAACGGTTCGGCGAACTGACAAACGCCCCCGCCCTGGTCGTGGACGACCACGGCATCATCATCGCCAGTAATGAGCGCGGTCTGCGCGCCCGCCCGCTCACCGAAACCCGCGACCTGCTGGGGCCGGAGTACCTGCGCCTGCCGATCCGCTTGCACGGCCAGTGCGGCGAGGTCATCCTGGCGGAACCGGCGAACGGCGAGGTGCTGTCGCCCCGGCTGGCCCAGACCATCCTCGAACTGGTGATCAACCAGACCCTGGCCGTCGCCGGCTTGCCGGACCAGCACGAGCTGAAAAACAAGTTTATCCACGACCTGCTGCACGGTCTGGCCGGCGACGAGGCCGACATCCGCCGCGAAGGCCAGATCCTGGGTATGGACCTGACGCGCCCGCGGGCCGTGATTTTGATCGACGCTGCCGCCTTCATCGGCGTGGCCGAGGAGTCGGACGACGGCGAGACCAATCACAGGCAGATCCGGCGCCGGTCGCAAGTGATCATCGACAGCGTGGTCCAGTTCTTCCACCTGCCCAACGACATGATCTGCGCCTATGTCGGCGACGGCGAGGTGGCGATCCTGAAAGCCAGCAGCAGCCAGGACCTGGCCGTGTGGGCCGACCGCAGCGGCGACAGCCGCACCGCCAACCCGTCCTGGGCCGACCTGGCCGCGTTGAAGCGCGCCTGCGTGGCGCTGGTGGCGCGCTTGCAGGCTGATCTCGACGTGCCGATCAACATCGGCATCGGGCGCTCCCATCCCGGCATCGCCGGCATCGCCCACTCCTACCAGGATGCCCGCACCGCCCTCTCGCTGGCCGCGCGCTTCCCCGGCCCCAAGCGCGTCCATTGCCTCGACGAACTGGGCGTCGCCGCCTTCATCGGCATCGCCGACGAGCAGACGAAGATCGACCTGGCCCGCCAGTTACTCAGTCCCCTCGACGGCGAGCCCGAACTGTTCAGGACCTTGCAAGCTTTCTTCGCCAACGATTGCTGCCCTTCGCAGACCGCGAATCGACTGGCGATTCACCGCAACACACTGGCGTTACGGTTCAATAAAATCAGCCTATTGACCGGCCTGGACCCCCGCAAGTTCAACGATGCCACTCAGATCTACCTCGCTTTATTACTTCTCTTCCCATCAGGAGAACCATCGCAACTACGTATTTCTATACACGAATGATATTTTCAGTGGTGTAGATGGTCTCCTGCCTATCCATACATTAGTAGGCAGGAGACCATTCTTTCCCTGCTATTCGTGATAACATGATAGGCAAGCGCACAGTGCGACAAGGCTCTACAAACTGTTCAATGTTACAGCGGAAGAGATATTGTCGAGCTTGGCGCAATTCCGCAACCCGTGCCCGGTGACTTTGCGAGACCGGCGACATGACAGCGAATTAGCGGAGAGGAGCACCGAGAGATGCCCCCATTGCGGATCTTAACCTGGCATATTCACGGCACCTACCTGTACTACCTGTCGCAGGTGCCGCACGAGTTCTATGTGCCCGTCAAACCCGACCGGCCCGAAGGCTACGGCGGGCGCGCGGGCACGCTGCCCTGGCCCGATAACCTGCACGAAGTGGCCGCCGAGGATGTGGCGCGCCTGCCGCTCGACTGCATCCTCTTCCAGTCGCGCAAGAATTACCTCGAGGACCAGTACGAGATCCTGTCGCCGGCCCAGCGCCGCCTGCCACGGATCTACCTGGAGCAC
>CBJNAR010000102.1:0-8290 GCA_966434075.1 uncultured bacterium | reverse complement strand
GTGGTTGGGGTTATGTCCCGGCACGAAGATTTCCGGCGGCAAAGTGTTGTCGAGCAAGAGCCGCCCGACGGCGAATCGCGCGGCGGGGATCTTACGCATGGCGGCCGCGAGCTTGCACCACAGCCAGAGTGCGTTAGGGGCCTATTATCGGCGGATGGCGGCGCGGATGGGCAAGCCGCAAGCGGTGACGGCCACCGCGCACAAATTGGCCCGGATCGTGTACAGCATGTTAAAGCACGGCACCGCCTACGTCGATGCGGGCCAAGACTACTACGAGCGCCAATACAAACAGCGAGCCGTGCGCAGCCTCCAGCAGCGCGCGAAGGCTCTGGGCTTTGAGGTGGTTCAGGCAGCACCGCAGGTCCCGGCAGCCTTGGAAGTGGTAGTTACGTAGAAGTTATATCAGCGCCATTGAGCGGGGGCGGGCGCGGCCCTCGCTCCGCGCCCTCACCTTGATCGCCGGCCGCTTAGCCATCCCCGTTGCCGAGCTCCTGACGCTGGATGCCCCCGGTCCGGTGCACCCCGACCTTACCGCGCTCGATGAAGACTGTGCCTACCAGTTGGATCATGTTAAGCTGCTCATCCATACCAACCAGGGGTCGGACGCCCTGCGTCTCCTGGCCGAGATCGCCCAAACCTATGGCGCACTCTTCGAGCAATTCGCCCTCGCCACCCGCTACCGCTTTTTCCGGCTCCAAGGCGCGGCGTATGTGCGCGTAAATGAACCCGATTCCGCCCGCACCGCCCTCGAACACGCCCTCACTCTGGCGGAGCAACTGGCCGATCCCCAGGAACTGTACCGCACCCGCAACGTCCTGGGCGCGGCGTTCTATCAGCAAGATCTGGCCTTGCAGGCCCTCGAACAGCACGAAGCCTGTTTCCGTGCGATCCAGCAGGGCGTCGTGCGCGATCCCCACTTGCGCCTCAACATTTACACCAACCTGGCTAACGACTACTGGGTGCTCCAGCAGCTGGAGCAGGCCATCGCCGTGTACCACGAAGCGCGCCTGTTGTTAGACGATGTGATCCACCCGGAGCGGCAGGCGGGGGTGTACTGGGGCTTGGCGGAGAGCTATCGGGCGGCGGGCGACCTGGATCGGGCCAAGCTGTACGCGTGGCAAGCCCTGGGGATCTTGGAAGCGGGCGCGAACCAGGTGGCGGTGGCCGCCATGAGCATCAACCTCGCCGAGATCCTGATCGGGCGTGACGAACTGGCCGCCGCGCGCCCCTTGCTGGAGCAGGCCGAGCGGATCCTCCAGCCGTTGCGGGATCCGGTTCTGGGAACGACGCTCTACGAGGTGTATACGCTGTTGGAACTGCGCACTGAGGCGCTGCCGGCCGCGGAAAGCTATGCCGCGCGCAGCCTGGCCCTCAGCGACATAGCGCAGCAGGCGAGTGCGACCGGCAATGGGCTGGCGCGGGCTAATGCCGTGCGGGGCCGGGCGCGCGCCCTGCGGGTCGCGGCCCTGTTGGCCGAACGGCAAGGCCGGCCGGACCTGGCGGATGCGCGGTTCCGCGAGGCGCTGGCGATTATGGGGACGACGGAAGAGGCGGAAACCGCCGTGGAGATCGAACTGAGCTACGCGGATCTGCTACAGCAACGGGGGGATGCTGCCCAGGCCGTCGCCCACTACCAACACGTGGCGCACGCGCGGCTCGCGCGCCGCGGGCCACGCTAGCGGGGGGTACAGCGACGATGGGTGAGGGACCGCCCCGCTCCGCGGAGCGGGGCGGTCCCAGAAGCTACCGTTTAGGAGTCGGGGTGGGGGTCACCGGGCAACGGATTGACTGATACGTGGATCGCCCAGAGGCGATCTCCTACACCGGCCTCACTTCCCATCACCCTCGCGGCTGGCGGATCTGTAGGGTTTCATAGCTATTGCTTACCAAGACTGCTTGGCATCCCCGCTATTTCATAGCTATCGCTTCTCCTCATTTCCCAGCTATTGCGCTTAGCCGGATTCTGTTTCAGAGTTATTGCCCCTAATCTGCTAACCCGATCTCCCAAGCTGTGTGGATTGTAATCACGTTTGGCGGTTTTCGGAAGAGAGAGGGTCGGAGCCCCGGCGGGGAGCGCGCCACCGCGCTGGCGTGGATCGGGGCGCGTGTGGCCCCGCCGGGGCCAGACGGCCAGGGGTGGGCGTTCTGGCGAAGGACTAAAATGTACCCCGGTGTCAATAGGATACCGTTGGCGCACCCTCGCTCAGCCACTAACCTGTCGCCGCGCTTGCTCCTGGGGGTCGGTTGCTCGCCAACTGGGCAAACGCCGAAATCCGCGTTTGGGCGCGGGGCCGCTCTTGCCACGAGGCCGCCAGTCGCAGCAGATTCACGGCCACCGCAATCAAAATATGCTGGTCTCGCGTCTTGGCTTTCCCACTGTAGCGTGCTTGCCGCAAGTCGCCCAGCCGCAGCCCTTATGACAGCGTGCCCTCGACCCCTGCCCGCTGGGCATATTCCGCCTTAAACTCCGCTGTCTGCTGCTGCGTGCTCTGGATTTGCAGCGCCCGATACGCTGCTTGCGGCCGCAACGTCAGCACTCGCCCTTGCGCGCCGAGGTCGTGCAGTGCGCCCGGACTGCACACGCCCGGCAGATTTTCGTCGGGAAGGGGAGGACGATCTGCTTGGCGGCGTCGACGGCACCGATCATAAGGTAGGCCTCATGGAGATCGATCCCCACAAAGCGTGGCCCAGATTCGTTCATAACCAACTCCTTCTTGCGGGTGCCTCATGAGCCAGAGGCACAGCAGGGCGTGTCGTGGTGAGCCAGACGTCTGGTGCAAACACCGCTGCGAGCTTGGTTGGTAACAACCATCTCATGTGAATCAATTCGGGCGGACGATCCCAAACAAAGTCACGGGTTCCGCAGGAGCCTGCTGGCCCACGCACAATCCGGGCTGGCCCGCCACCACACGTCTGCACGGTGTCCCTGCCCGCTTCACAGGTGAGCAAAGGATAGCCGACGACACGCTCCGCCGCAAGGAGGGGACCGGCTCACGCCGGATAGCTACATCTTAACAAAGTCGAGCTAAGACACACGGCGGCGGAAATGGACATGCTGGAAACTGAGTCTGAATAGCGGTGCAACCTCCATCACATCTGTTTCCGTGCGAACCTTTCTCCCGTCTCATGTATAACAACTCCGAAGGGCCTTCACTACGAACAGCGGAAAGGAACAGCCTTTGGAAGACGATGAAGCCATCGCCCGACTGCGCCAGGGAGATATCGCCGGCTTGCGCCATCTGGTCGAACGCTACGAAACTCGGGCGGCGCGCGCCGCCTACCTGGTGCTGCGCGACCGCGCCCTGGCCGAAGACGTGGTCCAGGCCGCCTTCATTCAGGTTTACGAGCGCATCGGCCAGTTTGACCCGGCCCGGCCCTTCGGCCCCTGGTTCCTGCGCAGCGTCGTCAACCGCGCTACCCGTCTGGCTGCCCGCGAAGCCCGCATTGTCCCCTGGGAAGATGCGGCGGACGCACTCGGCGTGACCGACGACGGCGCTACGCTGGACGAGCAGCTTGAGGCCCTGGAGACCGGCGTCGCTATCTGGCAAGCTCTGGCTCAGCTTACTGCCGAGCAGCGGGCGGTGATCGTGCTCCGCTACTATCTGGGTCTAAGCGAAGCCGAGATGGCCGACCGGCTCGCAACGCCGCCGGGCACGATCAAATCGCGGCTCAACAGCGCTAAACGGAGACTGCGCGTGCTGCTACCGCCCTGGTTGCAACGTCGAGCGGCTACGTATGGGGAAGTTCAAGCGGCGCCGGTCTACGACCGGCCCACGGTCAGGGAATGAGGATAACTATGGAAGATCTATCGCGTAAAGGGCGCGTGACAAGCGCACTCGACGATTATGCCGCCCGCGCGGTGCCGGAGGCTCCCGGCCTCTGGGCCGGCATCGAGGGCGCGCTGCGGCAGCGAGAACTGAAGTCCGGGCGGGCCACCAGATCGCATGGCAGGCGCGGGCCCTTGCCCCGGTCGCGCGCCGTGTTCGGCGGCGCGCTGCTGGCGTTGGGGCTGCTGGTCGGGCTGTCCCTGCTTGCAGGCGGCCTCTGGCGAACGACGCCAGTTGCCGCTGCCGAAGTGTTGCGAAAGGCCGGTGCCGCCGCTTCGTTCGTCCCAACGGGCAAGGTTCGGCATATCGTCACCCGCTACGATTTCGGACAGGCCCAGGGCTGGACGCAGGACCTCTGGTTGGCTAACGGACGCGCTCACCTGCTGCTCTGGAAGGCTCCCGCCCAACCAATCGGCGCTAACCCGCTGCCGGCATTTCTGGCGGGCACCGCTCGGCTGGTGGACGAGCAGAGCATCTGGGACTTCCGTCTCGACCAGGGTACGGTCTACAAACAGATGTATGATATTCCCGGCAGACCTGACCCGGTGGCGCCGGAGCTACCAAGCCACAGCGTCATAGACGAAATGCTCACGAGGCCCAACACGCATATCGCCAGCACCGGCAAACTGGACGGCCGTGACGTGATCATCGTGGCTGGCCACGTAGGCACAGTTGTCTCCGGCAGCCCGCTGGAGATCGCCGTGGGCAAGCTGCCGGGATACTTAACCGCCCAGCACGATTTCCAGCTCTGGATCGACAGCAAGACCTATCAGGTGGTGCAGGAGCAGCACTATATCCGTTCTGACGGCCCGGAGGCTGCCGCCGGCACGGTCTATACGACCACCACTCGCATAGTCCGCGATGAGTTGCTGGATGCGGACGCGCAGACCATGAGTGTGTTCCAGTTCCGGCTGCCGGAGGGCGCGCAGATCGTGGACATGGCAAGCATGCCGGCGCCAACGCCTGAGCCACAACATACCGGCTGGTACACCTACTCCTCGCCTGAGGCGAGGTTCGAGATACTGATGCCGCGCAGGCCTGAACGAGGTGGTTCCAGCGGCCCGCAGGGCAACACCATGATGGTCGGCGTCAAGCAAGACGGAGTATCCTATGTCGTCAGGTATCGCGATTATCCGGCTGACCTGATAGAGCGTGAGGGTGCGGCAGGCTGGCTCGACCTTGAGCGGGACGACGTGTTGGCGCAGTCGCAGGGCACGCTGAAGACCGCGCAGCAACTCACCCTGCAGGGCTATCCGGGCCAGGAGATCCGCAGCGTGGACCCGGACGGCAGGTTCCGCATCACGCGCCTCTTCCTGGCTCGGAACCGGCTGTATATCCTCACCGTTATCACGGCAAATGAACAGGCCGTACCGGGGGACGTGCAGCGGTTCCTTGAATCGTTCCGTATCCTGCAACCCTGAGCTTGTGAAGACGCGGAGTAACAGACCTTGAGCCTGAGGACAGAGAAGGCATCAGACATCGAAACCGGCGGCCGGTTCGGCCCGCCGCCGGTTTCTCCCCTGGCCCGGCCCGGCAAGAGGGCGCTGCTACTCGTCATCTCGATCTATCCGCTGTTGCTGCTGCTGTTGTGGCTGGCGCAGGTTATCCGGCCCCAGCGCATGAGCCTGTTAACCCTGGCTGAGGTGTTCGCGCCCGTGCTGCTTCTGCTGCCGCTCGCCCTGCAGCGCCAAGCGCTGTTGCTCGGTCTGATTCTGTTCTTCGCGTGGCTTGATCCGTTGCCTCCGGCGCGTCTTCGCGCCGAACAGAGTGCGGCAACCCACCTGGAAGTGTTGAGCTGGAATGTGCTGGACATAGACTACATGTTCAGCGATCCGGGCACCGCGCCGCTACGTTTCGCCGTGGATTGCGGGCGCGCCTCCAGCGACCACTGCGCGATCCAGGGCCGTTTCGAGATCCGCTGATACCCTGTTGTCGCCTGACTGCTTCAGCGCCCGTGACTAGGAGCGCGCGGAAGTGGCACACCCAGGAAGCTCTCGCCAACTCCCCATCGATGCCATCCCATTTGCCCATGGGGAGCATCTACCCGTCGGGGCGTAGCAGCAGGGGGTTCTCGCAGTAGCGAATGGAACCTTTCTTCGCATTCGGGCTACTATATTAACGATGGAGCCGTGCGATGCCGTGACCGAGCAGGGCATAAACCTAGCTGCGCAGCCGGAGGACCGCGATCTGATCTTACTGCGCGCTGTGGGCCGCGGCGAGGCGCGGGCGCTGGAGACACTCTACGCCGCCTACGGGCCGGGCCTGCTCAACTACCTGGCTGGCTTGCTGGGCCAGCGGGAGGTGGCAGAGGAGGCGCTGCAAGAGGTGATGCTGGCGGTCTGGCGCGGGGCGGGTGGCTTCCGTGGCGACAGCAGCGTTCGCACCTGGCTGTTAGCGATAACCCGGCGCCAGGCCATGCGTCGGCGCCGCCGGGTGGCTTTGTGCGAGGTCGCGCTCGACGAGGCCGCAGTTGACGAGGCGCCGGATGTGGCTGACGCGTTGGCGAACCGGCTGAGGGTCCGCGATGCGCTGGCCCGCCTGCCCGACCATCAGCGCGGGGTTCTCGAACTGGTCTTTTTCCACGAGCTATCGGAGGCCGAGGCGGCGCTGGTGCTCGGCGTCCCCGCCGGCACCGTCAAGAGCCGCCTGTCGCGGGCGAAAGCCGCGCTTAAGCGACTGCTGAGTAGCGAGGAGGTGGCAGATGGCTGACCCCTGGCATGAAGAACTGCCGTTCTACGTGGCCGGCACGCTGCACCCTACCCAACGCGCGGCGCTGGAGCAGCACCTGGCTGCCTGTCCCCGCTGCCGGGTGGTGGCGCAGGAGTGGCGGGCCCTCGCGGACGCCGTGCGCGATGACGCGCTCAGCCGCGTGGCCGAGCTGCCACCGCTATCGCCGACCGCCCGCGCCCGCCTGCACCCGCGGCTCACTCCCGTCGGGGCGCTGGCGACTGGGGCCAACCTGGTCTGGGCGCAACGAGCCGTGCTGGCGCGCGGCAGCGCGCTGCCGGTCGTGCTGCTGTTGCTCGCGCTGGGGTTGCTCGCCGCTATACTGGCGGGCGATGCCGGCGCGGGCGGCTTCCCGCTCCTGCTGCTGGCCCCGTCCGCCGCCGCCCTGAGCGCCGCTCTGCTGTACGGCCCGGAGGTGGACCCGGCCACCGAGCTTGTCGCTACCACGCCCACCCCCGCCCCCACTCTGCTGCTGGCCCGGCTCACCTGGGTGCTGCTCTGCGTGGCGACGCTCGCGACGGTGGCGAGTTTCCTGCTGGCCGGCACCGGCCGCATTATGGGCCTACAACTCATCGCCGCCTGGCTCGGTCCGCTGCTGGTGCTGGCCGCGCTGGCGACCTTGCTGGCCCTGCTCTGGGGTCCGCTGTTGGGCGCGGGCGTCTCGCTGGGCCTATGGGCCGGTGCGCTGGCGCTGCTGCACACCGAGATGAGCGGCCAGCCCATGATCGCCGTCTCGCTACGCCCGCTGCTATCGCCCGATTTGGTCTTGTTCGGAAGCGAGATAGTCGCGGCGGCTCTGCTCTGGGCGATGGCCTGGCTGGCCCTCCGCCGGCTGCCGCCCCGGCTAAGGGAGGTGTAGTCCACCCTATGCTGCCCGCGATGTTGCCCTCCCGGCGCCTGGAGCTTGGGCTGGCGACCCTGGCCGTCGCCGCCCTGGCCCTCGCCGTCGGGCTGACCCGCAACGGCCCGACGGCGGCCGGCCTGGCGGTGATTGTGCTCGAGCTGATCATGCCGCTGCTGCTGGCCCTGCCCGCCGCCGGGCTGCTAGCCGGCGACCCCGCACTCGATCTGCTGCTCAGCGTGCCGCGCCCGGCCCCGCGCACGCTGGCCGGGCGGTTGGCCTTGCTGCTGGCCTGGGGTGCCGCGCTGGGGTTCGGGTTGCAGGCGCTGGCCGGCGCCTGGCGCGTGGCGTTGCCCCAGCCGGGTCCCGGCCAACCGCTGATTTGGGCCGCGCCGCTGCTACTTTACAGCGGCCTGGCGACGACCGGGGCGCTAGTGCGGGGGCGGATGCTGGACGGAGCCGCACTGGCTCTGGGTGCCGGCATGCTGGCGCTGCTCTCGCAGCCCTTTATCGCCGCCGCCTGTGCAGGGGTCGCGGGCAGCGCGTGCCTGGGTGCCGCCGTCAGCCCAGCTCTGACCATGCTACGCCCCACCGACCCCTACTGGCCGGCTAACCGGCTGCTCTGGCTGATGGTAGGGGCGCTGCTGCTCGGCGGCGGGCTGGCGCTGGCGGGCCGCGAAGAGCGCCTGCTACTTGCCGCCAAGGAGGAGTAACATGGGCAAGTTCCTGGCCGTGGCCCGCGTCGAGTGGCGGCTGGCCTGGCGGCGGCCCTCCTTCTGGCTGGTCCAGGCGCTCGGCCTGCCGCTCGCCGTACTCATACTGAGCAGTCCCGGCCCCGCCGACTTGCGCGAGACCGTGCAGACCGGCCGCTTGCTGCTGATGCTGGAGATGCTGC
>CBJNAR010000101.1:0-8357 GCA_966434075.1 uncultured bacterium | reverse complement strand
GGATGCCGGGGGTAGCATGCACGCCACGCGGATCGCCCTGGATATCACCCCGCTGCAAACCGGCCATCGCTTCCGCGGCGTGGGCCGCTACACCCGCCACCTGGTCGCTGCCCTGGCCGCCCTCCCCGGCGACGAAATCATCTATCTCCTCGCCCACCGCGCCCCGCTGGACCTGCCGCCGCTGCCTGTCCGCTTTCGCGTGCGCTATCTACCGCGCTTCGCGCGCCTGGGGCGCGCCGCCGCCCTCCTGTCGCATCAAATCGCCCTGCCGCTGCTGCTGCGCCGGCTTGGCGTGGATCTGTTCCATGTACTATGCCTCAGCCATGACCCCTCGGTGCCTGGCCTACCGCTCTACGCGCCGGTGCCCACCGTCGTCACCGTCCACGACCTGCTGCCGCTGCACTACCCGACCACCCTGCTGGCGCCGTGGCGCAAACGCACTTTTTACCACCGCCAACTGGCCGCCGCACGCCGCGCCCGCCACATCCTGACCGACTCGGAGCACGTCCGCCACGACGTTCTAGCGCGCCTTCACGTGGCGGATCGCAGGGTCACGGCGGTGCCCCTCGGAGTCAGCGTCGAGCCGGGCGGCGCCCGCCCCGCCCCGCCCGACCAGCCGTACATCTTGCACGTTGGAGGCGATTACTTCAACAAGAACGTGGGCACCCTGCGCGCGGCCTATGCCCGCCTGCGCGCGGAGGGCCGGACAACGCACCGCCTGCATCTGGTCGGCGGTCCGGCCCCGGCGAGGGACGAGGCCGGCGATGTGCGGCGCTTCGCGGGCCTGAGCGCCGCCGAACTTGCCGCGCAGTATCGCGGGGCCGCGCTCTTCGCTTTCCCCTCCATCGACGAGGGCTTCGGGCTGCCGCCGCTCGAAGCGATGGCCCATGGCGTGCCGGTCGTGGCGGCACGGGCGGGCGCGCTGCCGGAGGTGCTGGGCGATGCCGCGTGCTTTGTCGATCCGGGGGATGTCGCGGGTTGGGCCGCGGCCATGGAAGCGATCTTGCATGATCCCTGCCTCGCCGGGCACCTCCGCGACGCCGGGCGCCAACGGGCGAGTTGCTTTCCCTGGTCGCGCACCGCAGAGCAGACGCTGGCGGTCTACCGCGCGGCGGCGCGCGTCGGGCAGGCGTAGGGATCGCCGGTGCGGATCGGGTTCGATGTCCAGGTGCTGCGCCACAACCAGGGCGGCACCGCCGTCTATACCCGCAACCTGTTCGCGGCGCTGCAACGCTGCTACCCCGCGGACGAATGGGTGTCACTGGACTGGCCGGTACGCCTGCCCCGGCGCAACAAGCTGACCAAAGCGGGCAACGCGCTGATCGATCTCTACTACCTGCATGTGATCGTGCCCCTGGCGGCGCGCCGGGCGCGGGTCGATCTGGTCCACTTCCCGGCCAACATGGGCGCGGCCTGGCTGCCCTGCCCCGCCGTCGTGACGATCTACGATATGCTGGTCGAGCATGTGCCGGATGCCTTCGATCCCTGGTTCCGCGCGTTCTTCCGCCGGTTCGCGCCGCCCTCGGCCCGCCGCGCCGCCCAGGTGATCACGCTCTCCGAGTTCTCCAAACGGGATATCGTGCGCTATTGCCGGGTGCCCGCAGCCAAGGTCCACGTCATCCCGCCGGGCATCGCGCCCGAGTTCCAGCCCGCCGATCCGCAGGCGGCACGCGCCCGGCTGGCGGCCAGCTACGGCCTCGACGCCCGCCCCATGATCCTGGCCGTGGGCGAGATCAACCCGCGCAAGAACCTGCACACGCTGATCCGCGCCTTTGCCGCGCTGCGCCAGGCTTACCCGGCCCTGGCCTGCCGGCTCGTCATCGCCGGGCAGCCGCGCGACGCCATGTACTACGCGCAACTCCAAGCGCTGGCGGGTGCGCTGGGCGTGGCCGATGCCGTTCGCTTCACCGGCTACGTGCCCGCGGCGGATCTGCCCGCCTTCTATGCCGCCGCCGACGTGCTGGCCTTCCTCTCGCCCTACGAGGGCTTCGGCCTGCCGGTGCTGGAAGCCATGGTGAGCGGCCTGCCCGTGCTCGCCGCCGATCGGACAGCCGTGCCGGAAGCCGTGGGCCGCGCAGGCATCCTGGTGGACCCCGACGCCGTGACGCTCATCGCCGAGCGGCTCTATGCCCTGCTGACCGACAAGGCGTTGCGCGCCCGCCTGATCATCGCCGGCCACGAACATGCCGCCCGCTTTACCTGGGAACGCGCGGCGCGCCTGACCCACGCCGTCTACGAGCAAGTCCTGGCCCGGCCCAACGCCGGTGCTCGCCCCAGGAAGCGCGCATCCAATTTGTGACTCGTGCGTTGACTATTGGGGAGCAACGCGCGGCGTTTTGGCCCGCGCCCGCGCATTTGCTATAATCTATCTGTTTAGGAAGGCGCGGCGACCTGCCGCAAGAAATCGCAATGGAGAACCGGCCCGGCTCATGGCATTGACACCGGGATGGAGAAAGTGTGAAGTATATGACGGACTATAAAGCGCAACTGCTGGCGAAATTTGAATCCCGCGAGGCTCGCATCGCCATCATCGGCCTGGGCTATGTGGGCCTGCCACTGGCGGTTGCCTTCGCCGAATCCGGCTTTCACGTGACCGGGATCGATCTGGACGCGCGCAAGATCGATGCGCTGAACCGCGGCGAATCGTATGTCGAAGACGTGCCCGCCGCCACCGTGGCGGCTCTGGCGGAGCGCGGGCGGTTGGCGGCCACGACCGACTACGCGGTCCTGGCCGTGTGCGACGCCGTCTCGATCTGCGTGCCGACGCCGCTGGGCAAGACCGGCGACCCGGACATTTCGTACATCGTCTCGGCCTCGCAGGAGGTGGCGCGCTATCTGCACCCCGGCATGGTCGTCGTGCTGGAGTCGACTACCTACCCCGGCACCACCACCGAGGTGCTGCTGCCGCTGCTCGAAGGCAACGGCCAGAGTTTGCGCGCCGGGGAAGACTTTTTCCTGGCCTTCTCGCCTGAGCGGGTGGACCCAGGGCGTGAGGACTGGACCACGCACACCACGCCCAAGGTCATCGGCGGCGTAACCCCGGCCTGCCTCCAGGTGGCGATGGCCTACTACAGCAGCGCCATCCAGACGCTCGTGCCCGTCTCGTCCACCGAGGCGGCGGAGATGGTCAAGTTGCTGGAGAACACCTTCCGCGCCGTCAACATCGGCCTGGTCAACGAAGTGCTGCTGATGGCCGACAAACTGGGCCTCGATATCTGGGAAGTGATCGACGCGGCGGCCACCAAGCCCTTCGGCTTCATGAAGTTCACGCCGGGGCCGGGCCTGGGCGGCCACTGCATCCCCATCGACCCGCTCTACCTGAGCTGGAAGATGAAGACGCTCAACTACACCGCGCGCTTCATCGAGTTGGCCAGCGAGGTCAACACGAATATGCCGCGTTACTGGGTGCAGAAGGTGCAGGACGCGCTCAACGACGCGGGCAAGCCGGTCAAGGGTAGCCGCATCCTGGTGCTGGGCGTGGCCTACAAGAAGAACATCAGCGACGTGCGCGAGTCGCCGGCGCTCGACATCATCCATCTGTTGAGCGAGAAGGGCGCGCAGGTGAGCTACCACGACCCGCACGTGCCCGCCTTCCACCACGAGGGTATGGAGATGGCAAGCGTGACCGATCTCGACGCGGCCCTGACGGCGAGCGATTGCGTGGTCATCGCCACCGACCACGCCGCCTACGATTGGGCGCGGATCGGCGAGCGCGCGCAACTGATCGTGGACACGCGGCGGGCGGTGCGCCCGGTGCCGGCCCCGGCGGGCGCAGCCTGACACCTGCACGTAAGCGGTGCCAATTTCACCGCGAAGGCGCGAAGGACGCGAAGAATAGGACTGAAATAAACAACCTTCGTGTCCTTCGCGCCTTCGCGGTGCATTTACGCCTGGATAGCAGGGGCGCGGCTTGACAAAGGTGGGCCGCCTGCCTATACTAAAAATTACCGAACCCCGCCCGGTTGCCGCGCGGGGTGTGATACGTGCCAATGTTGGGCGGCCGAGGTCGGCCGCCTAGTTTGTGTTAGGATACCGTGCCCGACCAATCCCACATCCGCAATTTCTGCATTATCGCGCATATCGACCACGGCAAATCGACGCTGGCCGACCGGCTGCTGCAAACCACCGGCACGGTCGCCGAGCGCGACATGGTGGCGCAGGTGCTCGACAGCATGCCGCTGGAGCGCGAAAAAGGCATCACCATCAAGGCGCGCGCCGTGCGTATGCGCTACCAGGCCACCGATGGCGCCGAGTATGAGCTGAACCTCATCGACACACCGGGGCATGTGGACTTCACCTACGAAGTGAGCCGCAGCCTGGCCGCCTGCGAGGGCGCCGTGCTGGTCGTGGACGCGGCGCAGGGCATCGAGGCGCAGACGCTTGCCAACGTCTACCTGGCCCTGGAGCATGACCCGAGCCTGGTGCCCGTCGTCAACAAGATCGACCTGCCCAGCGCGCAGCCCGAGTTGGTCGCCATGGAGATCGACCGGGTGATCGGGCTGCCCATGGACGAGGTGATCTTTGCCTCAGCCAAAGAGGGGCGCGGCATCACCGAGATCCTGGAGGCCATCGTCAAGCATGTGCCGCCGCCCACCGGCGCCCACCGCCGCCCCTTGCGCGCCCTGATCTTCGACAGCCATTACGATCCCTACAAAGGCGTCATCGCCTACTGCCGCATTGTGGACGGCGAGGTGAAAGAGGGAGATAGGGTCCAGATGATGGCGACCGGCGCCGGGGCCGAAGTGCTGGAGATCGGCGTGTTCACCCCGGCCATGACCGCCACCGGCGTGCTGCGCACCGGCGAGGTGGGCTACGTGGCGACGGGCCTCAAGGGCATCAGCGAGTGCCAGGTGGGCGATACGATCACACTGGTCGCCCAGCCCGCCGACGAACCGCTGCCCGGCTACCGCCCCGTCAAGCCGATGGTCTTCGCCGGGATCTACCCGGTCGAGACGGTCGAGTACCAGAACCTGCGTGACGCGCTCGACAAGCTGCACCTCAACGACGCCTCGCTGGTCTACCAGCCGGAGAGCAGCACGGCGCTTGGCTTCGGCTTCCGCTGCGGGTTCCTTGGTCTGTTGCATATGGAGATCATCCAGGAGCGCCTGGAGCGCGAGTACGGCCTTGAACTGATCACGACCGCGCCGAGCGTGGAGTATCGCATCACCAAGACCGACGGCAGCGTGATCGTCGTGGACAATCCCGCCGAAATGCCTGACGCCGCCAGCATCCGGCAAGTCGAGGAGCCATGGATGGCGATCCAGGTCGTCACCCCGACTCGCTTTATCGGCGCGATCATGGAACTGGTGACCAACCGGCGCGGCATCTACACCAAGACCGAGTACCTCGACGAGACCCGCGTCTCCCTGGCCTATGACGTGCCCTTGAGCGAGATGATCGTCGATTTCTACGACCAGTTGAAGTCGCGCACGCAGGGCTATGCCTCGCTCGACTACAGCTTCTCCGATTACCAGCCCGCCGACCTGGTGAAGCTCGACGTGCTGGTGAACGGCGTGCCGGTCGACGCGCTCAGCGTGATCACGCACCGCGATCGGGCCATCAGCCAGGGCCGCGCGCTGGTCGATAAGCTGCGCCGCCTGATCCCGCGCCAGATGTTCGACGTGCCCATCCAGGCGGCCATCGGCAGCAAAATCATCGCCCGCGAGACCATCTCCGCCATGCGCAAGAACGTGCTGGCGAAGTGCTACGGCGGCGACATCTCGCGCAAGCGCAAGCTGCTCGAAAAGCAAAAAGAAGGAAAGGCCCGGATGAAGACCGTGGGCAGCGTCGATATTCCGCAAGAAGCCTTCCTCGCCATGCTCAGCCTGGACGAGGACTGACCGTCCACCGGCGGCTCCAGGCCCGGCGCATTGCAACCGGACGCCATTGGGCCGGAGCCGCATATCAGGGAACCGTATGACCTTTCAACAACGACCGAGTTACGACGACGAAGAACTGTCTCCGGGAGGCGCGCCCGCCCCACGTCGCGCCGAGAAGGCCCGGCGCCCCGTCCCCCAGCCGCTAGACGAGGCGCTGGAGGGCGAGGAGGCGTATCTCGCCGAGGACGAGCCGATGGCGGCGGAGCCTGCCGGATCGGTCGTGGATGCGGCGGACGGCACGCTGGAAGACGAAGAAGGCGAGCCTGCGCCCGCCCCGGTGCGGGTCCGGCCCGCTGCGTCTGCGCCCCGCCGTCCCGCCCCGCCGCAACCCGCCGCCAAACCGCCCGCAGCGAAACCGGCGCCGCCCAAATCCACCGCCCGGCCCGCCGCCCGCACCGCGAGCCCGGCCCGCCCGGCGGCCCCCGCCCCCCGGACGCCCGCCCCGCGCAGCGCCAAGGCCGCCGGGCGCACCCGCCCGGCCCCGACCGGTAGCGGCATCCCGCGCTGGTTGATGATCGCCCTCGTGGCCGTCGTCCTGCTGGGCGCCACCGGCGCCGTCGCTGTCATGGGCAACAACAACCCCGGCGGCGCGCCCGCGGGCACGCCCGTCTCCAGCGCCCCGCCGCAGAGTTCAGGCGATGTGGCCGCCACCGTGAACGGCAAGCCGATCTCGAAAGCGGCGTGGCAGGAGCGTGTCCGGCTCGCCAAGCAGGACTATATCGACCAGTTCCAGTTGAATTTCGACAACGACCAGGGCAAGCGCATGGAGGATGTGCTGTCCTTCGATGTGCTCGATCAGATGATCAACTTTGAGATCCTCATGCAGGAGGCACAGCGCCAGGGGATCGTCACCAACCCCACCCAGGTCGAGGACCAGTACCAGAAGATCCGCGGCAACATCTTCAAGCAGGAAGCCGAGAAGATCGCGCCCTCGCCGAACCCGACGCAGGTGGAGCAGCGCCTGCAGCAGATCAACGCCAATCCCGACGAGCAGGCGCGGATCTGGAGCGACTTTCTCAAGAGCCAGAACATGACCAGCGACGCGCAGTTCCGCCAGACGATCATCGACAGCTTCATCTACCTGATCATGGCGACGAACCACACGACGCCCGGCGCCACCGACGACGAGAAGACGACGCAGTTCGCCAATTACATCTGCTCGACGCGCGAGAAATACGACGTGAAGATCCTGGTCACGTTCATCGTGCCGCAGACGCCGTGCGAGAGCGCCGGTGCCTCTGCCCCCGGCGCGTTGCCGAGCCTGAGCACCGTGCCGGGCAGCCCGGTGCCGACCCAGGCCGTGCCGCCCGCGCCCGTCGAAACGGGCGAACCGGCGGGCCTGACGCCGGGGGCGCAGCCGTAAGCCATGGATGATACCACCCGCGCCCTGGCCCGCCGCACGGCCGTTGAGGCCGCCACCGCCGCCGCCGCGATCGCCCATGAGGGCTTCCTGGCCCCCCGGCAGATCACGGCCAAGGGCCACAACGACATCGTCACCGAGATCGACCTGGCGGCGGAGGAGACGATCTGCCGGGCGCTGGGCGCCGCCTTCCCCGCCGACGGCATCCTGGCCGAGGAGCGCGGCCAGAGCGCGGGCGACAGCCCCTATCTCTGGATCATCGATCCGCTGGACGGTACGCACAACTACGCCAACCAGTTGCCCTTCTGGTGCGTGTCTATCGCCCGCTACAACTCCGAGACGCGGCAGGTGGAACTGGGCGTGATTGCCGACCCGCTGCACGGCGAGACCTACGTAGCCGAGCGCGGCCAGGGCGCGACGCTGAACGGGCGCCCCATCCACGTCAGCACCCTCACCGACATGCGACAGAGCATCATCGGCTGCGACATCGGCTATGCGCAAACGATCTCGGCCCGCATGTTACGCACTGCCGTGCAGGTCCAGCCCGACGTGCGCCGCCTGCGCATCCTCGGCTCTGCCGTGCTGGCGATGGCTTATGTGGCGTGCGGGCGGCTCGATATGTTCTTCCACCTGCACCTGCAACCGTGGGACCTGGCCGCCGCCTGGCTGCTGATCGAGGAAGCGGGCGGCCGCTGCACCAACTGGCGCGGCGAACCGACCACGCTGGAGGACCGCGAGATCGTGGCCGGGCCGCCCGCCTTGCAGCGCGCGCTGATCGACCGGCTGCTCAACCTGGGCGAGGACCACGCGTCGTGAGTGGACCCCGCCTGCTCGTGATCCTGCTGGCGGCGCTGGTGCTGGGCGGCGCGCTGCTGGCCTGCGACGCCATGCCGGGGCCACAGCCCACGCCGACGGTGGCGGGCACGCCGCTGCCCACCGCGCCGCCGACCGATACCCCCGCGCCGACGACCACGCCGGTGCCCACCAACACGCCGGTGCCCACGCCCACCGAGGGCGCTGTCCGCACTCCGGTCGGAGGCCCCGCCGGGCCCGAGTTCATGGCCGCCCTGGCCGCGATGGATGCCGCGCCCACCTACAGCTACACCCTGCGCATGGAG
>CBJNAR010000100.1:0-8378 GCA_966434075.1 uncultured bacterium | reverse complement strand
CCACCGAGATCAACGAAGGCACCTCCGAGATCCAGCGCCTGGTCATCGCCGGGCAGGTCTTTCGAGAGGCCCACTCCGCCGAATAGGTTCTAAAATTGCTCGCTCGCGCCCGTGTTGACAACCGGGCGCGAGCGTTATATGATAGGCAAACCAGGGGCGTTCGGAAGCGCGCGGACGCCGGCTGGCGTATTTGCTGTTCTGAGCCGGGTGGCGGCGTTCCCGTGGTGAGCCCTGTCCTCACCGTACCGGCGGACCGCCGTGGTGCAGCCCATTACTGCCCGGGCCGCGCTTAGTTTGCGCCCTCCGAAAGAGGGTGCCCGACCAGGAGGTCACAGAGCCATGGCAAGCGTTACCTTCGAGCACGTCAGCAAGAAATATGCAGGGGATGTACTGGCCGTTAATGATCTCAACCTCGATATCCACGACAAAGAGTTCCTCGTTCTGGTAGGTCCGTCCGGGTGCGGCAAGTCGACCGCGTTGCGCATGATCGCCGGGTTGGAGGAAATCACCTCCGGCATTCTGCGCATCGGCGAACGGGTCGTCAACAACGTCCCACCCAAGGACCGCGACATCGCAATGGTGTTCCAGTCCTACGCGCTCTATCCGCATATGAGCGTGTACGACAACATGGCCTTCGGCCTGCGCATGCGCAAGACGATGCCCAGCGGGGCGCCTCCCGGCACCAGCCGCGAAGCCGCCATCAAGCAGCGCGTCGAAGAAGTGGCCGACATCGTCGGGCTGCGCCAGTACCTCAACCGCAAGCCGCGCCAGCTTTCCGGCGGGCAGCGCCAGCGCGTGGCCCTCGGCCGCGCCATCGTGCGCGAACCTCAGGTCTTCCTGATGGACGAGCCGCTGTCGAACCTGGACGCCAAGCTGCGCGTCCAGACCCGCGCCGAGATCTCCAAGTTGCAGCGGCGCCTGCAAACGACCATGATCTATGTGACCCACGACCAGACCGAAGCCATGACCATGGGCGATCGCATCGCCGTCATGCGCGACGGCATTCTGCAGCAGCTTGATACGCCGCAGAATCTCTACGATCACCCGACCAACATGTTCGTGGCCGGCTTCATCGGCTCCCCGTCGATGAACTTCTTCCCCGCCAACCTGGAACAGTCGGGCCAGGAACTGCTGATCAAGGGCGAAGGGTTCCAGGTCAAGGTGCCGGCGCAGTATCGCCAGGCGCTCGCCGCCCATGTCGGCAAGCCGATCACCTTCGGCCTGCGACCCGAGGATATCGCCGATGTGCGGATGGAGCCGAATGCCGACGCGACCAGCGTGGTGCCTGTAACGGTGGACGTGGTCGAGCCGATGGGTAGCGAGATCTATCTGTACCTGGTGACCAGCGGCGGCCAGCAGTTTGTCGCCCGCGTCGATCCGCAGACCAAGGCCCAGCCCGGCCAGAAGATGGAAGTGACCTTCGATATGTCGAAGATGCACGCCTTCGATTCGACTACGCAGCAGACGCTGATGTAGCGCCGGCGCAACCGGGTTCCGGCAACGCATACGCTGTAGGGGCGGGTGATTCACCCGCCCCTACGCTTTTCTCCCGCATCAGCGAAACACTCTGTCGCCAGCGTGTGCCGGCCCCAACAGCTTGCCGGAAGCTAAATTAATCCGCTCCGGCCACCGCGGTGGCATCGGAGGTCTCATCCGGAGGCGGGGGGGCGGCCGGCGTGATGCCCAGCACGCGCGCGTGCTGCTGCAGCGCCGTCTGCACGTGCAGATCCCAGTAGTCCCAGGTGTGGCCGCCGGGGTGCTCGGTATAGTTATGTGCGATGCCCCGCGTCACCAGGTACGCGTGGAACCGCCGGTTCGAGTCGATAAGGGCATCGTCGGTGCCGCAGTCGAAGCTCAACACGGGCAGCCGGTCGGTATTGGCCGCGGTCGCCAGGCGATAGCAATCGAGATCGGCGACGGTGGCGGGGGAAAATTGCGGCTCGTACTCACGTAGCTCTTCCGTGGTGAAGAACGGGCTGGAGTGGGCGAACACCGAACAATAGAGATCCGGGTGCTTGAGCGCCAGGTGCACCGAGCCGAAGCCGCCCATCGACAGCCCGCCCAGGGCCCAGGGGCCGGGCCGCACCGGGTAGGTATTCGCGATGTGCGCGCGCAGGTCCTGGGCCAGGTAGTCCTCGTAGGCCAGGTACGTGCCCACGTTGCTCCACCAGAAATTGCCGCCGTCCGGCAGCACGACGATCAGCGGCAGCGACTCGACGTGGCTCGCCAGGCGCGACTTCACCAGCCACGACTGGTAGTCGTCCCACTTGCCGTGCAGTTGCAGCAGCACCGGGTACGGCCCCGGCCCCACGTCGGGCTCGGGCAGGATAATCGTGTAGGGCGTGGGGCGCCCCAGCCCCCGGCTCATCACGTGCATGGTTCCAATAGGCATCCGACTTCACCTTTCCGGCCTGGCGTGGCTCAGACAGGCCATGAAACAAAACGAGTCCGCCGCTGGGGCGGACTCGTAGAGGGCGCAAATGGGATCAGTTGCCGGCGGAAGCCGGCGACTCGGTGGCGGCCTCGGCCTGGCGGGCGGCGTGGCGGGCGCGGCCCGCGGCGGCGAGGCGGCGGCGGCGCATTTCGCCGTACATGATGCTGCCCAGCAACAGCACGAGCACCACGCCGAAGAT
Source organism: uncultured bacterium (assembly GCA_966434075.1). Taxonomy (GTDB): domain Bacteria; phylum Chloroflexota; class Chloroflexia; order QHBQ01; family JAICKM01; genus JAICKM01. Next base: position 5,745 of record CBJNAR010000100.1, on the reverse strand, counting down.
GCCGAAGCCCAGGAAGCCCGGCATGTCGCCCGCGTAGGCATGCATGCTGTCCAGTTGGAACCAGCTCACCAGGTAGTTCACGCCGATGAAGGTGATCATCACCACGGCGAAGCCGGCCAGCGCCATCCAGGCCATCGTCGTGCCGCGCCAGCCGCGCTGCACGCGCACGTGCAAGAAGGCGGCGTAGGCCAGCCAGGTGATCAGCGCCCAGACTTCCTTCGGGTCCCAGCTCCAGGCCTTGGACCAAGCCGTTTGCGCCCAGTAGGCGCCGGTGATCAGCAGCAGCGTCTGGAACGGGAAGCCGACGGTGACGGCGCGGAACATGAACTCGTCGATGGCCGCCAGCGACGGCAGCGCCCGCGTCCAGCCCCCGACCTCGTGATACTTCAGCAGGTACATGATCGCCGCGCCCGCCGCCACGGCGAAGCAGCTATAGGCGACAATCGCCATCGACACGTGGACGGGCAGCCAGCTTGACTGCAGCGCGGGCACCAGCGGGCGGGCCGTCTTCAGGTCGGGCGGGATCAGCAGCAGCGCATACGACTGGATCAGGTAGACGAACAGCAGGGCGAAGGCGCCGATGCTGCGCGCCTTGAGCCAGAGTTCGCCGATCAGCAGGTAGGCCATGGCGATGCCGAAGGTGAACATCAGACAGATCTCGTACAGGCTCATGTACGGGATATGGCCGCTGTGCACCGAGCGCATCACCAGGGCGATGCCCAACGTGGCCGACCCGGCAATCGTCAAGCCCAGGCCCGCCCGCCCGAAGAGGCGCGCGCTCGCGCCCATCGGCACCGTCGCCGCCGTCTCCGCGGCGCGAGGGGTGCCACGGCTGCGGCCCATGACGGGTGCGGCCAGCGTGGCAGTCCCGGCGCCGGCGGCCCCGGCAAACACGGGTTGCACCCCGCCGAACTCCGCCGCCTCGCGGGCCAGAATCCGCTGCCGCGAAAGCTGCGTCGCCTGGGCGATGAGCAGCCCGATGAACGACAACAGCGCGCCGAAGTAACAGACCCACGACGTGGTGGTCAGGGTCCACTCGTTGAAACCAAACACTGCTTCTTCCATCGTGTTAAGACTCCAATCCTGGTGGCATCTCCGGCGTCGCCCGCGGGCCGGCGGCCGTGTCTACCCGGCGGGCGAGGTAATCGCGGACGCGCAGGGCCAGTTTCTCAAACTCCCCCTCAAAGGTGACTTTGTTCTTCTCGGCCAGTCCGCCCAGCAACACATCGCTTTGCGCGGGATCGGCCGCATTGGGCGTGATCCGCGCCCAGCAGCGGACGAAGGTGATATACAGAGACAACGCGAAACCGGCGGTCATAATGACGAACCAGACGGCGACCGGGGTCAGGCCGTAATCCTCGGCGACCTCCATGATGGTGGCCGTGTCGCGCTTGAAGTCAAAGGCGATGTCGGGGATCTCGGGGATGACCAGCGGCCCCTGGCGCGGGATGAAATCGTTGTAGAGGATCTGGTCGAAGTTCTTGCCGATGAAGGCGCGCACAAAGAGCGGCGGGTTCTCGTTGTCGCCACGCGGCGTGCTGGTGTAGTTGCTCACCTGCAGGGTCACGGTGTCCTTGCCGGGCCGCTTCACCTGCACAAGGTCCATCGGCAGGTTGTCGTTGTCGGTCATCTGGAAGGACAACAGCATCGGCTGCAAGGCCGCTTCCGTCGTCGTCGTGATCGGCCCGTTCTGGCCCATCTTGTTCATCGGCAGCGCGCTGCCCGACTTGTCGATGGCCCGCACCGTCGCCACCTGCTGGTATTGCACCAGGAAGAAGTTGATGTTGTCGTAGCGCAACGGGTCGTTGACGCGGATCGTCTTGTGCAGCACATCCTCGCCGTTCTTGGTGATGGTCAGGTCGCACCAGTACTCTTTCACGTCGGTGGTGCCGGGGAAGTATTCGATGCGGAAGTTGCTCTGGCGCACGGTAAAATCGGTGCCGTGGCCCATCGCGACCGGGATGTTCGGCCCGAAGAAGACCGATTGCTCGCGCCAGCCCACCTGGGTCAGCCCGGCGGCGGTAATGATCAGCATCACGAGTGCGGCGTGGCTGCCGAAGGTGACCATCTTCGACCAGCGGTCGCGGTCGGCGTAGATGTAATAGGTATCGCCGTCGTGGTCGTGCAGCACGCGGTAGCGGCTGCGCTTGAGCGCGGCGCCCAGGGCCTCGGCGGCGGCGCCAGGCGCCAGCGGCACGCCGGTGAACTCGGCGCGCTCGCTCAGGTTACGCACGAAACTCGCGCTGCTGCGCACCGTCTGCGGGTTGATCAGCCGCAGGGTCGGCCCCCAGCGGTTCAGCGTGCAGATGACGATGCTGTAGCAGATCAGGATAATCAGCAGGCGGAACCAGAAACTGTTATAGAGATCGAACATGCCGGCCCAGTCCATGACCCCGGCGACAGGGCCGAAGCGGGCATAGGCGTTGTTGAGGAAGACGGCGTAGTCCTGCGGAAAGTCGCGCAAGCCCGGACTGACCTGCGGGATGACCGTGCCCAGGGTGGTGGCAGCAGCCAGCAGCAGCATTAGCACGACGGCAAAGCGCACCGAGCAAAACAGGTTCCAGGTCTGCTCGAAGAAGTCGCGGCGCGGCCCCTTGTCGATCACCTGGCCGGCGGGAGGCGCGGGCGAGCGGGGCTTCGTGCGCGGCGGGGCGGGCGCGCTAACCGAGGCGACGGTGGCGGATGCGGGTTTCTTCGCGTCGGGCATAAAGTTGCTTGTCTGCTTTCGGCAGGCAGCCGGCGGCTGCCGGTGGATCGCCCGGCAAGGACGGGCGGCGCGAAACAGCGCGCTACACCGCCCACTATACCATCAGGCTGCGGGCGGTGTCAACGCGCCGCGGCATTAACGTCGCATTAAAACTGGTAGCGCGGGCCGGATGCCAGGCAGGCAGCCCCGGCCACGAGGCCGTGTAGGGCCGTTTTCAAACCGGCCCTAGCGGCACTGCCCCATGGGCGGCGGCTGCGAACCGTCGGCGATGGGGCCAGTGGGTTCGAGCGTCTCGGTCGGTTCCATCGGCACGCCGTCGAGGGACCGGGTGGGGGTCGCGGTAGCGCGCTTCGCGGACGTGGCCGTCGCCTTGGCGGTCGGGGTCGGCGTGGGCGTGAGCACAGTGCCGGGCCGCAGGCTGGCGTACTTGCCGCGGCCAAAGAACCAGTCGAGCATCGGCTTGGCCTTGGCGCGGTTGAGGATCAGATCGCCTGTATCGCTCACCTCGCGCACCATCCCGGCGTCGATCTGGGCCATGTAAATGTCGGAGGCTTTGATCTGGCTCGCCAGTTGCGCGAACGCGAGTTGCTTATCCGGCGGGATGTTGGTCTCCACCGAGTCGCCGAGCTGGTTGAGCAGTTCCGGGTAGCGTGGCAGCATATTGAGTTCGAGCGCCTTATCGCGGACGGCCCGGATCACCTGCTGCTGGCGGCGAGCGCGCCCGAAGTCGCTGTCGGCATGGCGGGTGCGCGCGTATTCCAGCGCCTCTTCGCCGTCCATGTGCTGGCAGCCGGCGTCGAAATGGACGTGGATATAGCTGTTATAAGGGCCGGGGTACTCCGGATCGTCGATGGTCTCCGGTACGTACACGTCGATCCCGCCCACCTCGTCGACGATCTTCTGGAACCCCGCGAAATTCACCGACACGTAATAGTCGATGGGCACATTGAAGAACTTGCTGACGGTGGGCACGGCCAGGGCCGGACCGCCACCGGGGATCTTATTGTACTCGCCGAAGAAGTAGGCCGCGTTGATCTTTTGCAGCCCGTAGCCGGGGATGGTCACTTGCAGGTCGCGCGGGATGCTGAGGATGCCCGCCGTCTTCCACTTGGGATCGACGCTCAGCAGGATCAGCGTATCGCTGCGGGCGGCTTCGCTGCCCAGTTCGGCGCGCTTATCGGTGCCCAGCACGAGGATATTGATGCGGCCGGGCGGCAAGGGTTCCGCCGGCTCCTCTGTGGCGGCGAGATCAGGCGTCCAGGTCGGTTCGCCGGGCCGGGGCGTATTGGGCACCGCCGCCGGCTGCGGCGCGGCGGTGCCCGTTTCCGGCGCCAGCGTGGGCAACGGCTTATAGATGTGATTCGAGACCCCCCAGAGTGTGTAGCCCACGGTCCCGGCATAGCCCAGCACGGCCACGAGGGACACGACGAAGACCCCCAGCACCAGACGCACCCAGAGGGGGCGGCGGCGGCGCGGGCGCCCGGTCGATCCAGCCGATTGGCCGGGCGTCATGTGCGGGGGAACCGCGCCGCGCGCCAGTGCCATGGGTTTGGTTTTATCATCAGCCATAAGATTCGGTATCCAGGTTCCGGGGTCTGCGCCGCGTACCGAGCCGCCAAGACCGCGGAACACGGGTCCCCTGAGATGCAAGGGCCATGAGCAGGTGACGGGTCGCACGCCTGCGCACGGGCTAATTAGTCACACAAAACCACCCGCCGGGGACGAAATGCCTACCCGTCCCCGGCGGGTGGTGCAAGAAATAGGCCAGGGCCGTTAGCGCCGCTGCAACAGCCGCCGCGCCTCCGACATCCGGCGCAGCAGCGCGGCTCGCAGGTGCGCCCAGACCTGGGCCAGTTCCTGCTGTTCCGCGCGGTCGGGCCGGTGGCGGCCAAACCGCTCCTGCACATAGGCGCGCGCGATCGGCTTGACGTACGGCCCGGCGGTTGGGACTTCCTCGCTCACCTGGTCGGCGAACTCATACGGCGTATCGTAGGGCCGCGGGCGAATGCCGAGCCACCAGGCCAGCTTGACCAGGCGCTCGTAATACTGCAGTCCGCCCAGCACCAGCCGCCCGTTCGCCACGGCCTGCCGCTCCAGCCAGTAGCGCAGCAGCAGCACGGCAATGATCAGCAGCGGCAGTAGCAGCAGTGTCCAGGGCGTGATGGCCGAGCCGAGCCCGCCCTGGGTGTTCAGCGCCGCGCCGCCCCCACCCGTGGGCGTCGGCGACTCGTCGTCCAGCGCGTGGCGGGTAGCGACGGCGCCGGGCGGCGTCGGCACAAACGGCGTCGGCGTCGCGTTCACGTCGCCGGGCGACGCCGGGCGCTGGATCACGCTCTGCGACGGCGTGGGCTCAAACTCCAGCCAGCCGGCGCCGGGGAAGTAGACCTCCGGCCAGGCGTGCGAGGCCGACTCGCGCACCACCCACTGGCGCGTCGCCGCGTCATAATCGCCCGGCGCATAGCCGATGGCCTCGCGCGCCGGGATGCCGAGCGCGCGCAGCATCACCACCATGGCCGACGAGTAGTAGGTGCAATAGCCCTGCTTGCTGTCGAACAGGAAGTAGTCCACGGCGTCGCGGCCCGGCGGGGGCGCGTCGATCTTCGTGTTATAGGTATAGGTGCGCAGGAAGTTCTGCAAGGCGATGGCCGTATCGTAGGGGTTGCTGGCCCCCGCCTGGTCCACCACCTCGTGCGCTTTCTCGATCACCCGCACGGGCAAATCGCGCGGCAGTTCGAGATAACGGTTGCGCACCCAGTCGGGATAGTTCGTTCCGGCCTGGCGCAGCGTCTGCTCGTCCGCCTGGCTGACCATCGACTCGACGCTGTACGACTCGCCCGGTTGCAGCCGGTCGGTGCTATAGACCGTGTTCAGGTCGTCGTAGATCGGCACCTGGCCGTTGGCGCGCACCACGAAGGTGAAGTCGTTGCGCAAGAAGTAGCTGGCGACGATGCCGCGATCCTGCAAGCGGCCGATCTCGGTGCTGATCGCCCCGTCCTGGCCCAGGTGGGCCAGCACGGCGCGCGCCACGTCTTCGGCCC
>CBJNAR010000099.1:0-8402 GCA_966434075.1 uncultured bacterium | reverse complement strand
CCGAAGTCGAGATTGTCGTGCCGGTGCCAGTCCGCCAGCAGCTCGGGGAAACAATCCTTCCATTCGGCGTCGGTCAGGCCCTCGACCCGCCCGAAATGCATCTCGCGCAGTCCCGGATCGATCTCCAGCGGCGCCCCAATGGCCTGGCTGATCACGTCGGCGGTGCGCAGGGCACGCTGCAAGGGGCTGCTGTACACCGTGGCGACCGAGACCCCGGCGGACTGCAGGAAGGTCGCCAGGGCCATGGCCGCACGGCTAGCCTGATGCTCGCCCAGCGGCGTGAGCGGCGCATCTTGCCAGCCCTGCAAGCGCCCGGCGACATTACCCTCGGATTGCCCGTGGCGGATCAAAAAGAGGTACATACGGCTCCTTCCGCCCGTAGCGGTAGCGCGCGCTATTGCAGGGCCAGATCCGCGCGCGCTGTCGCGACCAGCTCATCGTCTACGTCGCTGTCCTCGTCGCGCAAGTGCTCCACCTGGTTGAATATGCGCAAACAGCCCACCGACCAGATCTCGCCGCCCCTGTCGTCGGCGGTATCCGACCCCATGAACTGGATGTGGGTGACGCTGCAATTGTCCGCCTCGTAGGAGCGCGGTCCCATCGGGTCGTCCAACCCGGCGCTGTTGAGGTAGGCTTTGATGACCCCGCCGTGCGTGACCACAATAATATTGTCGTACGATTTATGCTGGGCCACGATCTCGGAAATGGCCCGCATGCAGCGGTTGCGGAAGGCTCGCCGCGTCTCCCCACCCGGCCAGCCAAAATCGAGATTTTTACGGTCGCTCCAACCGGGGATCAGTTCAGGGTAACGGCGCTGCCATTCCTCGCGGCGCAGCCCTTCGACCGCGCCGCCCTGCATCTCGCGCAGATCGTCGACGGGAATGGGCACCAGTCCCAGGCGATCGCCGATGGCGTGGGCAGTGAGCCAGGCGCGCAGCAGCGGGCTGCTGTAGAGCGCGTAGAAACGCATGCGCTGGCGCTGGGCGAAATCGGAGAAGAACTCCGCGGTGCGCTGGGCCTGCTCGAAGCCTTCAGGCGTCAGATCCGTATTCGCCCAGCCCTGCAGGCGGCCCGAAACGTTCCAGGTGGAGAGTCCATGGCGGACCAGGTAGAGATTCATGCCTTGCGTACCCCCCTATAGTAGTCGCACCACTGGGTGAGGACGCAGATCTCGCAGCGCGGGCGGGGTGCCTTGCACACCTCGCGGCCATGCTTGATGACGTTCAGGTGGAAAGCATAATACCATTCCGGCGGCACCAGCGCTTCGAGCAGCACGTGCGCCTGCTCCGCCGTCGCCCGGTCGGGCACCAGGCCCAGGCGGCGGCTGACCCGGTGGACATGGGTGTCCACGGGCATGGCGGGCCGGCCGCAGGCGAACAGCAGCACGCACGCCGCCGTCTTCGGCCCTACGCCGGGTAGCGCCGCCAGCCAGGCGCGCGCCTCATCCAGAGGGACAGTCTTCAAGAAGTCGAGGTCGAAACTCCCCCGCTCGTCCCAGATGCGCTGCAAGATGGCCTTGATGCGCGGCGCTTTCATCTGGGCCAGGCCGCCGCTCTGGATCGCAGCGGCAATGGCGCTCACCGGGGCATCGCGCACGGCCTCCCATGTGGGCAGCGCCGCGCGCAATTGCTCGAAGGCTCGCCCGCTGTTCAGGTCCGATGTGTGCTGCGAAAGGATCGTCAGCACCAGTTCGTCAAGCGGCGGATGGTGCGGGCGCCACGTCGGTTGCCCGTAGACCCGCAACAGCGCGTGGTAGATCGGATCGATCTTCTCGGCGGGCGCCGGCCCATCGCCATCATTCACGGTCGCCGCACCGGGCGCGGGGGAGGTGTAGTTTACTTCGTGACTGTGAACACGCATAGCACTATTATACCCGAAATATGCGATTCGTGCCCCGCGGCGCTGCGTCCCCGGCGCCGGGCCCCCGCCGGATGGCTAGATGTCAGGCTTTTGTCGCTTTTTTTGTCAGGATCAGTTTAGGCCATCCTGTGCTTTAATAGACTCAGCAAGATATTCAGCCAACACCATCCCGCCCGGCAACGCCGGACGCACAACGAGCACGATCAGTATTGCCAGGTGGCAGCAGGAGCAAACTCATGAGCGGCACAAGTATCTATCAATTGGAGCAGCAGATGCACGACACGACGAAGCAGATCGCTGCCGAACTCGATCACCTCCGCCATGCTGGGCAGGCCCGCTGCGGCGACCAGCGGCGCGCGGCGCGCACGCTGTGGCAGATCGGCCGCCTGCGCTTCGTCTGGGCGCCGCGTTAATCGGCGCGGGACTCGGAGATTCGTTTTAGAGGGACGAAGATGACGTTGTACCAGGAAGTGTTTTCGACGGCGCACTGCGGACCGGCCCCCGCCCGCGCCCTGCAGGGCCGGGCCACCGAGCAAGATTTGCTGCTCTGGGCGCTGAGCAGCCAGCGGACGGTCAAGGCGCAAGATGGCACCGGCGCGGAATTCGCGCTGATCGAGCGGCGGCTGCCCGCGGGCTTTGCCGCGCCCGCGCATATTCATCACGGCGGCGACGAGGCATTCTATGTGCTGGAGGGCGAGATGCGCTTCCAGTGCGGCGACCAGGCGATCACGGGCACGCCGGGCGCGTTCATTTACCTGCCGCGCCAGGTGCCGCATACCTTCCGGGTGGGCCCGGCGCCCGCCCGCATACTCCAGTTCCATACCGCCCGTGGGGACGCGGGCATAGCGCCGGGTCCGCTCAGCATGGCCCGCATGCTGGCGCTCACGGGAACGTACCCCATCGAATTACTGCTGCCGCCGCGGCCCTAATGCAACTTCCAACCACCTGTTGGAGCCGGCACACACTCACGACCAACGAGTACGGCGCGATAAATCGCGCAACTACAACCAACGAGTCATGGGAAGCTGCCCTGAACCGTGCGGCGCCCGGCCCCTGGCCGGCAATCATCCGGGCCACCGGGAGCGGGTGGCGGGAAAGGTCCTGACAATGCTTGATACGCTGCCGGCGGACCGGCCTGCGCCGGCCGCGCCCGATAGCTCGCACCTGTTCCTGGTGCGACTCTGGCCCGACGGCACCGAGTCCACCGGGCACGAGTGGTATGGCCGGGTACAACACGTCGTCAGCGGCGAGGCGCACACCTTCGCCGACTGGGCCACGCTGATCGAGTCGCTGCGCGGGATGCTGACGGTGCGCAGCGTCACGCACCTGAGCGAGACGGCGCGCGCCGCCGGTTCCGGCGATGCCCTATGGTAACACCGCGGGTGGGCCGGGTTCAAACCGGCTCCTACGTCTGGTCGTGCTGTAGGGGCCGGTTTCAAACCGACTCCTACGTCTGGACCCATGCTGTAGGGGCCGGTTTCAAACCGGCCCGGCGTGATAGCGAGGAGACCCGATGCCCGACCCCGTGGAGAACTTTTGGGCCGGCTATGCGCCGCACGCGGCGGAGATCGGGCGGGCGTTGCGGGCCATGGTGCGCGCCACCCTGCCCGAGGCGCACGAGATCGTGGTGGCCCGCCACAACCACATCAACTATTGCGTGGGCGCGTCGCCGCGCAACAGCGTCTGCTACCTCTGCCCAGTGCGCGACTACGTGCGGCTGGGCTTCTGGTTCGGCGGGCGCCTGGCCGACCCGGCCCATCTGCTGGAGGGGACCGGCAAACGGCTGCGCCATGTCAATGTGCACACCCTGGCCGCGGCCCACGACCCCAGCCTGGCCGCCCTCGTGGCCGCCGCCTGGGCCGAGGCGCTGACGCACGTGCAGCCGGCCCCCTGACCGCCGGGACACCGCAGCCGGCGCGCCGGGTTCCCGGCAAGCGTGTGCCTGCCATCGCACCCCGAAAGTTGCCCCGTTGCCGCCGCCGATGCTATATAATGCGGATAGCGGCTGTTGCGTGCATGGGCGGACCTCGTCCGCGGCGCGGGCGCCGCCGGGCGGGCCGGCCCGGCACTGGATTCCTGGCCCACTTTGTGCTACGCTAAGTGCGAATGATCGATCCGCCTTTAGCAAGGAGTAAGTTCATTGCGCCGGACCATCCGTTTCGAGCCGGTGAATCGCGGGGCCCTCTGGACCAAGCTCAACCTCACTACCGCCCAACTGGCCCAACTCTGCGATCTCACCACGCGCCAGGTGAGCTACTGGGCGCTGAAAGGATACCTGCCGCGGTCCCCGCAGAATAATGAGCGCTTCAACGGCAATGCCGTGGACATGTGCATGCTGATCAAGCAGGCCATGGACGGCGGCGCCACGCTCGCGCACGCCGCGCAGATGGCGGCCGGCTATCTCGCGGAAGAATTGCGCCGCCAGCCGCAGATGGATAACTTCGGCCCGCCGGCCTTGCTCGACATCTATGAGAAGCTGACCGGCGTCGAAGGCACGGTGCGCATGGTGCGCGAACTCATCGAGCCGCAACTGCCGCCCCAGGATGCTGCGCTGGCCGAGGGCCTGGATGGGCCACCGGCGGACGCGGAGGCAGCGCAACCCGCCGCCGAGCGCTGAGGCCACCCGGCATATTTCTTGCTCCCTCTACTACCGGGGCGCACCTGTCGCGCTCCCGCGGGCCGGTGCGCGGTCGCACCGACGCAGGCGCGCCGCCCCGCTGTAGCCGTAGAGGAGGCCAGAATCCATGAGCAAGCATCGGCATGAATCCGACAACCCACAGCCGTCCGACCGGACCCGGCGCGCATCTGCCGGCGGCGATGAGGACACCCTGTCCAACCCCACCGCCAACACCAGCCTGACCAACCCCGGCCCGCCCCCGACCGGCGGCGGGCCCACCAGCCGCCAGGGCGCCGGGCGCGGCACATCCGGCGGCGACCGGGACAACCTGCCCAACCGCACCGCCAATACCAGCCTGACCGATCCGGGGCCGCCCCCGGCGAGCGTGCAGGCGAGCGAGATGAGCGAGAGCACCGGTTCCGGCGCGTCGCGCGGCTACACCGGGCCGTCGTCGGGCAATGTGCCCAACACCGGCGACATGATCCCCTGGGACTCCACGGGTAAGATCGACGACGAAGTCGAGCGGCGCTACCGCAAACCGCCCGCGGGCGCGACGCCGCCATCCAGCGGCGCCGTGCCGCAGCCGCCCGCGGGTACGACCGCGCCGCCGAGCGGCACGCTGCCGCGTGATACAGGCACCGGAACCTCCGGCAACTACACCGGTCCCATCACCAGCGCGCCCGCGGACACCGGCGGGCCCGGTGTGCGTACCTTGCAGGACGTGCGCTCCGCGCCCGTGCCCACGCGCGGCGCCAAAGACGCCCGCCGCTCCGCGGACGGTGGCGCCACCGAGTCGCCCAGCGATGCGCCCTATGCCGGCCCCCACCGCGAATCGGGCGGCTCCGGCGAGGTCCAGTAGGCCCGGCGCGGCGCCGCGAATCCAACAGGGCGACCCATGTGGGTCGCCCTGTCGTCTATCCACCGGGGCGGGCGCCCCGGCTTAGTGTCCGTTCGCCAGCGCCGCCACGTCGTCGAGCAGCGCCTGGCCCTGCGCGATCAGCGCCTTCGCCTGCTGCTCATCGGCGGCCTGGTTGTCGAACGTGGCCGACTCCAGCAGCGCCTGCATCTGCGCCGCCAGCGCGTTGCGCCGGGCGGTGATGGTGGCGAGCTGGTTCTCCAGGGTGGTATACGTGCTGTCGTCGGCGGGACTACCGCTTTCCAGCGCCTGGGTCGAGATCTGCAAGCTATCCAGGCCAAGCTGGCCCACGGCGGCGTTGATCTGCTTGTAGACGGCGCCCAACCGCAGCAGCGTCTCGCGGTGCGCGAGTAGCGACGGCGGCAGCGCCCAGGCATAGAGCGGCTCGGTGATCGCGCGCCCATCGTGCAGGTAGTCGTCGTGCAGCCCCAGCAACATCAGCATCGTCGGGCGGATGTCGGTGTGGTCCGACCAGACGCTGTGATTGACGCCCTCGTGGCGCACCCCCGGCCCGACCATGCCGAGCCAGGTCACGGTGATGTCGGGCGTCACGTCGCCGTGGTTCCAGGCGAAGGCCGGGTTTACCGCCACGCAGGGGCTATTACAGTTGGGCGCCCCGGCAAACAGGAAGTAGTCGGGCCGCGCGAACATCGTCAGCGTCGGCGTGCGCGCCGGGTCCGCCGTGATCATGTGCAACAACTTCATCTCCACCGGGTCGGCCAGGCCCAGCGTCAGATTCTCTTGCTGGTTGGTGTACGGGTTCACGGCGGTCAGGGCGCCCACGGCCCGGCCGAAGTTGCGGGTCACGAGCGCGTCGCGCGCCGGATTGCCGGTGAGGTAGATTGTGGGCGCGTCGTCCGAGTGGACCGTGAAGGGCGTGGTGATGCCCTGCTCGGTCGCCAGCAGGCCGGCCATGTTCGTGTTGACCTCGCCGATCAGGCTGTAGGTGCAGGGCGTATGCACGCCGTCGCAGTTGGCCGGGCTGGGCGGGCCACCGGCAAAGTGGTCGTTCTCGTCGGCGGTAAACACGAAGAGCGTGTTACCGGAGTTGATGCCGTCGGCGGCGAGGCGCTGGAAGAAGCGGTCGAAGGCGTCGTCATAGCGGGCGAGGGCCGCCACGTAGCCCGCCGAGCCGGGGCCGTAGGCCGGGCCGGTGGGGTGGGCGTCGTGGGCGTCGGAGATATAAGCGTAGGTCACCGGGACACCGTGCTCCTGCATCGCCGCCACGTAGGCCAGCGAGACCGTCGCCGCCATGCCGTCGAAGCCGGGGAAGCCGACGTGGCCCGCCGGGTCCTGGATCACGTTGCCGTTCAAGTCGGTCAGCGGCCCGTTGGGGCTGATCTGCGGGACGGTGTACTTGTGGCCGAAGAGGCCCTGGTAGCCGCTGTAGCCGCCCGGCTCATCGGGCAGCAGGTCGGGCCGGCCATGGTTGGCGCTCGCGCAGAGCGCATCGCCCTGCGCGCAGTGGATGCCGATGCCCACGAAGTCGGCGAACGCCTGGGCTTCGGGCGAGTTGGCGCCGAACACGGTCGGGATGTCGATGGCCGTGTTTTCGAGGATGGTGTTCGCCGTCGCCACGGCGCCCACGTTGCAGCCGGCGCGGGTGTAGGGCACCCACGGGGCGGGCGCGTTCTTGCCGTCTGCCGTCAGCATGTTATAGCTCGTGTCGATGGGGGGGTTCGGGTTGGCCGGGTCGAACAGCGGGGCCGTCCAGTAGGCGAAGGACACCCCGGTGTGCGTGGTGCCGTTGGGCAGGAAATAGCGGAAGCTGTTGCTGACCGGCACGCCGTGGCGGTCGCCGTATACCCCCGTTAGCGAGGTCAGGATGTCGGTCGCCGTGTGCGAGATCAGCGGCGTGTGGTGGTTGGCGAGCATGACACCGTTGTTCTCGATGAAGTTGAGCAGGGGGGGCATCTGCTCCAGGTCCGACGGGACATTGGGATTATCGCGGGTGAAGTGGGTATTGTCGAACTGAATATAAATCACGTGCTGGACCGCGCCGTTCGGGGAGTTCAACTGGCAGCCGCTGGTGGCAGGTGCCGCCAGGGGCGCGGCCACGGCGGTCCAACTGCCCAGCCCGGCGATCATCGCCAGGACCGGGATCACGGTCAGCAAGTGCCAAATGGGGTGAGATCGATGTCGGGTAACGCGATTCACGGTCGCTCCTCCTCAAGGCCGCTAACAGCCCTCCGGCAGGGGGCACCTGCCGCCGCGCCGCCCAACCGGGCAGGCGGGGACACGCCGTTAGCGGGAACCGTAACTGGTGGCCGCGTGATACCTGACCCTCCATGCGCAATCAACCCAGACCGTTCTGGGTACCCGCACGCTCCTCCTCGCGCGTGCGGCAAACGGCGGGATCCGCAACCGCCTCGCAATGCCGGGTGCCGGGGTGGCGAACCGGGCGGCGCCGGGCGCGCCGCAGATCCGCAAGCAGGCTGGACAGCACCACCCCGTATCTCTATTGTACTCGGTGGAGTCAAGCGCCTTGCCCGCGCCCATCGGTTCAGTAATTCACCGCGAAGACGCGAAGAACGGAACGAATATAAAGATCCTTCGCGTCTTCGCGGTGAGCAGGCAGATGCGGTCAGAGCACGACCTGGCGGGCCTGCCAGTCGCGGGCGGCGGGGGCGAAGGCCGCTTCCACCTGCCAGCGGTCGCCGTCGTGCCAGGCGCGCCAGATGCCCGCGCTGGGCAGCGGGGCCTCGCCGCCGGGCGAGGCCCGCAGGTCGACCGCTTCGCCGCGGAGCTCGGCGCGCAGCACCAGCAGCGGCGTGCCGTGGCTCACCACGGCCACCACCGGCAGGGGGGCATCCTCCAGCGATTGCAAGAAGCCGCGCACCCGCTGGCGCACCGAGTCGACGCTCTCGTCACGGCGGGCTTCGGCCAACCCCTCGCGCAGGCTGAGCAACAGCCCCAACTGCTCGCCGATCTGCTCCGCCGTTTCGCGCGCCCTCCGGAAGGGCGAGACGTAGAGGCGCCCCACCCCCCGCCCCGATAGAAAGCAGGCCG
>CBJNAR010000098.1:0-8436 GCA_966434075.1 uncultured bacterium | reverse complement strand
GGTCAGCGGGGTCGTGCAAGCACAGGCGCGGCAGATAGCGCCCGAAACGCCCGCCCGCCGGGCCGCCGTCCGCGCCCAGCCACCGGTAGACCGCCGCCTCGCCGTCGACCATGACCGCGCGCTCCGGCCCCACCCCCTGCTTCAGCAGATACGACGGGCCGCCTGCGCTGACGACCTTGTAGTTGGCGTTGCGGCGCGTGGCGTCGATCACGCACACGTCGCCCGCCACCACGGTTTGCGGGCCGACCAGGCCCTGCCGCAGCAGGTACGGCACGACCTCCGCCGGGGTCAGCACGGCCTACCTGTACCGGCGCGCGCGATCATGGCGACCGGGGATCTAGCGGATCAGCAATAGACAAACGAGCCGCCCGCCCCGCCGCACAGGAACGATCCCCCGGCCCCGCCACACAGGAACGATCCACCCCCGCCGCCGCACAGGAACGACCCCGGCGCGTTCTGGCCGCAGACGAACGAGCCGCCCGCCCCGCCGCACAAGAACGACCCGCCCCCGCCCCCGCACAGGAACGAGCCGACAAAGCCCGCGCCGTTGCACAGGAACGACCCGGCGCCGCCGCCTTGCATCCCCGGCTGGCCGCTCCCGCTGCTTGCGATGTCGCCTTGCAGGAACCCGCGCTGCGCTTCCATCGCCTCGCTGCGCACATAGTTGACCGGCGCGCCCTCCTTGAGCCAGACGACCGTGCCCGCCCAGTCGTCGTTCTCGCGCAGCTTGCGGTAAAAAACGACGTCGGCGTCGCGGAACTCCAGGTACTCGTTAAAGAGCAGCGTGCGGTACAACCGCCAGTAGGTGTCGGTCGTCCCCGGCGCAGGGGCATCGGCGGCGGCCGGGGGCATCGCCTCCGGCGCGGAACCACCACGGGCCGGCGCCTGTCCCAGGTAGCCCCAGACGACGATCACGCCCGGTGGCGGCGCCTGCAAGTCGGCGACGATTTTGGCCGGCAGAAAGTCGATGTCCCCAGGGTCGATATTGCTCATTGGTCTCTCTCCCCAGCAAAGTTAGCCGCGCCGGCGCGAGCCGGTGTCACAGACAGCACTAACAGCAGGCAACAATGGAGTAGAGCAGCAGCAGAGGCGCGGATTGGCGTTCAGTATAGCGGCATTGGTACGCGCTGTCAACTCGCTTTCCGCGCCGGCCCCGCCCGGCCCCTCAAGGGGCGGGCTACGTCAACAAAGGCCGCCTGCGCGGCCTGTCTCTCGATAGTCCAGCCCGCCGCCGCGGGCTTCGTCGCGCTAGCCCGCCCGTTGACGGGCGGGCGGGCCACCCTACCGCGCTGTCAACTCGCTTTCCGCGCATTCGGTCATGAGTTCACCGCGAAGGAACGAAGAACGCGAAGACGGTTAATGTGAGTTTTGTTCTTCGCGTCCTTCGCGCCTTCGCGGTGCGTAAGAACGATCCCGCGCGGCTCAGACCGTGCGCACGGCGATGTTGTTGTCGTAGCGGGCCAGTTGGTCCAGCGGCGTCGGGCCGATCGCGCAGGGGAAGCTGGACGCCGCGTCGATATTGCTCGGGTCGCCGGGCGCGCTCACCGTCATGAGCAGGCAGGACTGCGGCGAGTTATCCGGCGTCCACTGGTACGGCCCGACCACGGCGGTGTCGGTGCCGCTGCCCGCCGCGCCCAACGGGTCCGTAAAGGGCGTGAGCGGCGGCGTCATCGGCTGCCAGCCGCCCGCCCGTTCCCACACAAGATCGGGGGCCTGCGGCGCGTAAAAGCCGCTGATCGTCACCGGAGTGGCCGCCTGGTAGCCCCGGTTGCGCACGCGCACATAGACGTAGTTCGGCTGGTTGGGCACGGGGTCCTCGTGCGTGGTCCCCCCGTCGGGGTTGCGCCGGTTCCACAGGTCGCCGGTCTCGTAGAAGTCGGGCCGGAAGAGGTCGTACAGGGCGCGGTTCTGCCCGATGTACACGTCGACCGGCGGCTGCCCGGCGCTCGTCACGGGCGTGGGCGCGCCCGGCGGCTGGTACAGGCCCTGCGTCTCAAAGCTCCAGCGGATGATCTTGTTGATGCTGCCGCCGGGGATGGCGCCGCCGGTCGGGTTGCCGGCCGGCGCGGTGCCGGTGTCGGCGATCATCAAGGCCGTGGCGAACTCGTCCGGGCTGTTGGTCGGCGTGAAGGTGGCGGACGGCAGCGTGCCGATGGCGCGGATGATCAGGTAGGCCAGGTAGCGCGCGGCCTGTTGCCGCACGGCCAGGGAATTCTGCGGGTCGCCGCCGATGGCCTCGTAGATGCGGAACAGGGTCGTGGACAGGATCTGTTCGCGGTCGTAGCCGCCGGACGTGCTGCTGCCGCGCTGCTCGTTGCCGTCGATGGTGCCGCCCCAGCCCCAGCCCGCGGCCACGGTGCGCTGCGCGCCGCCGTGAAAGCGCCCCGGCCAGGTCGGGTTCTCCAGCATAATCCAGGGGAAGGTCTGGTAGCGGTTCGCCACGACCACCTGCGAGCAGGGATCGTTGAGGATCGCGGCCAGGCTGTCGCCCGCGCTGTGGGCGAATCCGAGGTTCGGCCCCTGCACGCGCGCCCAGAGCAAGGCGTGGCAAAACTCGTGCAGCACCACGCGGATATCGATGGCGTTGCCCACGTCGGACGCCGGGCGGCCCCGCCCGAAATAGATCTTGCTGACCCGCGTATGCGTGCCGTCGCCGAAAGTCAGGGCGTTGGGGCTGTTGCCCATGCCCTGCGCATCCACGCGCACCGGCTGACCCGCGGCGAAAAAGTCGCCCAGCATCCCCAGTTGGTCCACCATGCGATACATGGCATCCGTATGGTAGTAGGCGTTGACGGCGGTGAAATTGTTGCTGGCGGCCACCGCCGGGAAGGTGAAATCAAACGGACTGGTCACGTCACTGGGCGGGTTGCCGACCGGCGAATTCAGGTCTTGCAGGGTCACCCAGGTGCCGTTGAGGCTTTGCGTGCCGTTGTTGCTGGTAAGCACGTTCGCCAGCGTGACGGGGACCGGCTGGGGATTGAGTGTGCCGTCGGACGGCGTCCTGCCGGGCGCGAACGGGTCGTCGCCGGTCAGCGTCACCGGGTCGGCGGCGAAGACACTGCCCGCCGCGGACACGAACTGGGGCGCACCGGGCGCGGGGCCAGGCGGGAAGATGTCGTCAAAGCACGCCGCGACCGCCGCGCGCAGGTACAGGACGGCACCCGTGCGGACCTCGACGAAGGCACGCCAGTTCACGTCGGGATGCAGGCCGTCCTTGCGCACCTCCGTCGTCGCGAATAGAACTTCCGTGACCAGGTAATGCACCTCGGTCTGGATCGATTGCGGCACCGGCGCCAGTGGCAACACCGTGTTGGGCTCGGCAAACGGCTCGGTGGGCGGGCCGTCGGCGAGGGCCAGCGGGCCGGGTTCGAGGCTTCCCACCGCCCTTAAAGAGGTACCGGCAGCCACAACGGCCGCTGCTGCCTGCGGAGGCGCCACCGGCGGCGTGGCGAAGCGCTCCAGGGGCCGGTAACGGTAGTACAGCAGGCGCGGGCGCACGTTGATGCGGATCTGCTCGGTGGCCGGGAGGTTGTCGGGGTAAAGCAGGCGGGTCAGCGTCGTGAGACTCAGCTTGTCCGGCACAAATTGCGCATCCCGCGGCGTCGCCGGGTCGATCAGAGGATGCGGATGCAGGCTGCTCTGCGCGCTGTTGACCCGCAGGCGGCGGCCGTCGTGATAGTTCACCGTCACCGCGAGGCCCGCCTGCCAGATCGGCAGCCCGTTCACCGTCTGGCCGTAGGTCACCACGGTGCTGCCGTCCCGACCCCGGATCGAGCGTTCGGCGGCGAATCGCAACCGTGGCGGCTCGCCGTTGAGGAACATGCCGGGTATCGGCTCAGCCGGCGCCAGTTGGAGTTCCGGGTCGAAGAGGCCGGCGTTTGCGCGCACATAGGTATCGGCCAGCGCGCGGGGATCGGCCTGGGCGACGGCCAGCCCGAACGCGCGGATGTGCTCGACGTGGATGACCTGGCCCTGCGCGTCGCGGACCACATGCACATTGGGCGAGGCCGGATCGACCTGGAACTCGCCATCGGGTGGCGGGTAACCGGGATCGGGCGGGCCGGAGTTGGCGTCGCCGGAGCCAGCGCCCGTGCTCGCCGGGCGGCGCCGGAGCAACCAGAGCAGCCAGATCGCGAGTAGCAGGATCAGTAGCCCCACGAACAGCACGCCCAGGATGACGCCGAGTCCATTGCCTACCATAGGTGCACCTCCCTTGAAGGACCGGGTACTCTGGTTGGTTTATTGTCGCGGGCCTGGGTTTGTTACGGCAGCGGGATGCGGGGATGCCCGCCACCGGATGCAGCCCCGCAACCAGCGCGGCCACACACGCCAGCGAGGAGTCGCTTGTATTCGGACCTGTAGGGGCCGGTTTGAAACCGGCCCGGCGACCATCACCACACGACTACGAGGAAGAACCCAGCGGCACAGCGGGCCGGCGGGCGTCGTCGCCGGGGCGGGTGGCGTAGGCGACGGCCTCGGCCACCGGCAGGGCGCGGCCCTCGTCCCAGGCGCGGGCGAACGCCGCCTCGCCCAGGGCGGCCCGCGCGACGGTCTGGCCGCGCTCGGATGCGGCCAGGTCGGGCGCGGGTTGGAGGCCGCGGCTGGCTTCGCGCAGCGCATCCGCCGCGCCGAACAGCCGCGCGGCGCGCTCATGGCGGCCCTGCAAGGCGGCCACCCCGGCCAGCGCGGCCAGGCAGAGAGCCACCGTCTGCTCGTTGCCCAGGTCGTGGACCAGCCGCAGGCTGCGGCGGAACAGGATCGCCGCCTCGCCGTAATCGCCCTGGTCGCGGGCGATATGGCCCAGGTTGCGCAACGCCGCCGAGGCGCGCAACGTATCGCCCAGTTCGCGGTACAGCGCCAGGCTCTCATTGTACAGCGCCTGCGCCCGCGCCAGGTCGCCCTGGTGCCAGGCGATGTCGCCCAGGCTCCGTATGGAGTGCGCGGCAAACCAGCGGTCGCCGGCCACCTGCTCCAGAGTCACGGCTTCCTCCAGTTGGGTGCGCGCCGTATCGTAGTCGCCCTGGCGCAGCGCAAGCTGGCCCAGTTCGCTCAGTTCCGTGGCAATGCCCCACTGGTCGCCCAACTCGCGGTAGGTCGCCAGGCTTTCCTCTTTGCAGAGCGCGACCGTCAGGTCGTCGCCGCCCAGCAGGCCGGTCACATCGCCCATCAGGTCGAGCGCGAAGGCCAGGCCCCACTGGTCGCCGGTCGCTCGGAACCGGTCCACGGCCTCCTCGATCAGCAGGTGCCCGCCCGCGCTGACATCGCGGTTGCGGTAGGCCGTGGCGATGCCGAGGTTCGCCAGGGCATAGGCCAGGCCCTGGTCGTCGCCCACCGCGCGCCAGACGGCCACGCTTTCCTCCAGCCGGGGCCGCATCACCGCATAGTCATCCTGCAACAGGGCCAGCCGCCCCGCGGCATCCAGCGCCTTCGCCCCCGCCGCGGTGCGCCGCTCGTCCCCGGCAGCGGCCAGCGCCCGCTCGATCCAGTCGCGGCCCTCGCTCAGGTAGCCGCGGAAATACCAGAACCAGTGCAGCGCCCCGGCCATGCGCAGCGCCAGGCTCGCCCGCTCCGGCGCGGCCAGGCACCAGCCCAGCGCGGCCTGCAGGTTTTCATGCTCCTGGTCCAGCCGCGCCAGCCAGGCATCGCGGCCCGCGCTACGCAGGTGCGGCTCGGCGGCCTCGACCAGCGCCAGGAAGTAGTCCGCGTGCTGCCGGCGGATGGCATCCGCCTCGCCGTGCGCCACCAATTGCTCCTCGGCATACTCGCGGATGGTCCAGAGCATCGAGTAGCGCCGTTCGTCGCCGGGCGCGTCGGTGTCGCGCAGCAGGCTCTTGTCCAGCAGGGATGTGACCCCGGCCAGCGCATCCGGCGGCGGTTCGCCCGGCAGGGGGCAGATCGCCGCGACCGCATCCAGCGTGGCCCCGCGCACGAAGACCGCCATGCGCCGGAAAAGCGCCTTGTCCGCCGCATCCAGTAGGTCGTCGCTCCAGGCGATTGCGCCGCGCAGGGTTTGCTGGCGCGGGGTGCGGTCCGCCGGGCCGCCGGTCAGCAGGGATAGCCGGTTGCTCAGGCGGGCCAGGATCGCCGCCGGGGCCAGGACCTTGCTGCGCGCCGCCGCCAGTTCAATCGCCAGCGGCAGCCCGTCAAGTTGCCGGCAGATCTCGGCCACGGCGGGCGCCGTCTCGGCGGTCAGGTGGAAGTCGGGCTTGAGGGCACGCGCCCGCTGCACGAACAGGTCGATGGCCTCGTACTGCTTCAGCGTGTCGAGCGCGGGATGGGCCTGGGGATCGGGCAGCGCCAGCGGCGGCACGGGGTACTGCTGTTCGCCGTACAGGGCCAGCGCCGTGCGGCTGCTGACCAGCACTTTCAGGTCCGGGCAGGCGTCGATCAACTCGCCCACCAGCGGCGCGGCGGGGATGATCTGCTCGAAGTTGTCGAGCACCAGCAACAACTCCTTGCCCTGCAAGTAATTCTTCAGCGTCTCGCTCAGCGGCTGCCCGGAGCCTTCCTTGGCGCCCAACCGGCGGGCGATAGCCGCGCCCACCTGGGCCGGGTCGGTGACGGCGGCAAGAGGCACGAACACCGCCCCATCGGCCAACTGCTCGTGCATAGCGGCGGCGACCTGCATGCTCAGGCGCGTCTTGCCGATGCCCGGCGGCCCCAGCAGTGTCACCAGCCGCACCTCGTCGCGCGCCAGCAGGTCGCGCACCTCGCCCGCCTCGCGCGTGCGCCCGACGAGCGTGGTGCGGAAGACCGGCAGGTCCAGCGGGGCGCGGCGGCGCGGCGGCGGGGTCAGGGGCGGGGCCGCCGCTGCCACTGTAGAGGCAGGCGCATCCGGTTCGGGGCTGCCGCTGCCCAGCCGGGCGAACTCGACGAAGGCCGGCAATTCCGCCGCCGGGATACCCAGCGCCTGGCCCAGCAACTCGGCCATGCTGCGCGAGGGCCGGCGCCGGCCCGCCTCGATCTTGCGGATCGTCTCGAACCCGCAGTTCACGCGCTCGGCCAGGTCTTCTTGCGTGAGGTCGTAGGCTTTGCGCCGCTGCCGCAGCCACTGGCCGAACGCTGCTGATTCGCTCATCCAGGTGATTCCCCCGGCCCCGCCCGGATGCCGGGCGGGATGTTGCAGCGGGCGGGCCCGGTGCCCGCGCCCCGGTGGTCATCGCGCGGCGGGCGGGGCGGCGGGGTTCCCCAGCATCCGCGCGGTGCGTGCGGCCTGTGTGCGCCGGGGGTGCATCCCTGCCGGCATCCGGGGTTGTCCCGGTCCAGGGGCCGCGCATCCCGGTTTTTGTGACAGTTCTTGTGACAACCATTATAGCCCATTGTCCCGCATAATGAAACCAAGAACGCCGTACCTCTCCAGGTCGAGTAGAGCAGAGGCTACATGTTCAAGTTCCGTCAGGATGGACAGCCATGTTCGATACCGAGAACGAAACAACGGGCTCGCGCCGGGACACCACCGGCCCCCACCCCACCGAGATCCGTAATGGCTCGGACGGCTTCAACGCGCTGGAAACGGCCCGCCTCGTGGCAATGCGGGACCGCGTGCGGCGCGGCGAACTGAACGAGTACATCATGGACTACAAGCGCCTGCGCTTCGCCCTCTGGCTGTACGAGCGCGGCGAGATCTCGGGCTGAGCCCCTCGGACAGACGACCTGCTTGCTGAGAGCGAAAGGCAATTAGACATGATCCCCAACAGCTATCACACGGAACAGCGGCGCCGCGAGGACGCCCGCCGCCGCTGGATGCGCGCCCACGAGGTGCCCGCCGAAGCGTCCTCGGTCCGCGTGGCGCGCCTGCTGCGCACGCTGGCGACGGGCGATCCGGCCGTCTGGCACCACGGGCAGCGGGTCGCCTGGTTCGCCATCCGCATCGGCGCCGCGCTCGATGTGGACCTGGCGCAACTCTACCTCGCCGGGCTGCTGCACGATATCGGCAAGCTGGCGCTGCCCGCCGAGCTGCTGGCGAAGCCGGATGCGCTGACCCCCGCCGAGCAAACCTGGATGCGCATGCATCCCGACCTGGGCGCCGCCGTGCTGCCGCAAGACCGCAGCCTGGCGCTGGTCTACGCGGGCGTGCGCTACCACCACGAGCGCTGGGACGGCGCGGGCTATCCGACAGGGCTGCGCGGCGAGGCCATCCCGCTGGCCGCACGCATCCTCGCCATCGCCGACTCGCTCGACGCGATCTGCATGGACCGGCCCTACCGGCCGCGGCGGCCGTTCAGCGTGGCGCTGGACACGGTGAGCCGGGCGGCGGGCCAACAGTTCGACCCGGCACTGGTGGACATCGCGGTGCGCGCCCTGGCCAAGAACCCGGCGCCGCCGCGCCCCGCCGCTCCGCCGGCCCCGGCCTTCGCCCTGCCGTTGGCGGCGACCACTCCGGCCTTCATCAACTAAGACACTTGTTATCGGGCCGGCGGGGGCGCGTGGCCGCCC
>CBJNAR010000097.1:0-8448 GCA_966434075.1 uncultured bacterium | reverse complement strand
TCGAGGAGGCGTTGCGGCTGATCAAGCAACTCTTTACCGAGGACCGGGTCTCGTTCAGCGGGCGTTACTACTCGGTCCAGGATCTGCCGGGCTCGCCGAAACCGGTGCAGCAGCCTCACCCGCCCATCTTCATCGGCAGCAGCGGCAAGCGCATGCTCACCTTCGCCGCGCGGGAAGCGCAAATGATCGCGCCCACGCTCAAATACACGCCCCAGGGCCCCGACCCGGCGGATGTCTCGCTGGACGAAAAGGTGGGCTGGATCCGCGTGGCGGCGGGCGACCGGTTCGCCGCGATCGAGTTGTGCCAGACGCGCTACGATATCGCCGTGTCCGACAGCCCCGCGCCGCTCGCCCAGCAAGCGGGCGGGCCGCCCATCCCCAAGCGCCCGCTGACCATCGATCAGGCAATCGCGGCTCTGGAGGACGAGCGAGCGCGCTACGGCTTCTCCTACATCCAGATTTCCGACGCGCAGTTGGAGAACTTCGCGCCCGTGCTGGCGCGGTTGGCGGGCAAATAGCAGGGCTATGCCGCCGGCCCGCCAGCCCCGCCCCGATGCTCAATTGCAGTGCGCCGGCGGGCTGTTTCTGTAGCTACTAGCGGATGTGGTACATAACTTGCTTGAAATTTAGGCCGATAGGGAGCCAGGACTGCGGGTGTACTTCCGCGCTCTCCTGGTGCATGCCGCGACGACCCGTGCTGGCGCAGCAGTTTTGGGAGTCGGCCAAATCCCTTTTCGGCATAACAGCGCAAGGAGGAACGAAACTGTGACTACCATGAAACGACGCGTGCTGGCGGGGGTGTCCCTGCTGAGCGTGCCGGCTTTGTTTGTCGGGATGCACTTTGCCACCGCCACCGCCGCCGAGGAACCGATCCCGTTTGCCGACCCGGCCTTCCGGGGCGTGTGGGCGCGCACCGATTTTCCCGTCGCCAACCATACCGTCAACCGGACCTGGTTCTGGGGCCCGTCACCGAACACCCCCGGCTTGATCGAAGAGGTGCGCGATTTACAGGGCGGGACGCGCCTGGTGCAATATTTCGACAAGAGCCGCATGGAGTTAAATAATCCGGCGGGCAACCCCAACGATCCCTTCTACGTGACCAACGGCCTGCTCACCGTGGAACTGATTTCGGGGCGCATGCAGGTGGGGACCAACGACTATGTGACCCGCTATCCCGCGTGCATCCCCACGACGGGGGATCCCGGCGACACCAACGCGCCCACCTACTGGGCGATGCAGAAGGTCAGCAACACGACCCTGGGCGACCATTTCGCGGACGATCGCACCGGCCAGGGCGTGACCGAGACCATCGACCATGACGGCAACGTGAGCAATAACCCGCCCATGAACGTCATCACCGGGACCGTGAACGCCTACTTCGATACGGTGACCAAGCACAACATCCCGAAGGTCTTCTGGGACTTCCTGAACCAGACCGGCCCGGTCTACATGAACGACACGATCACCAATACCCAGGTGATCACCCCCTGGTTCTATGCCAGCGGGCGCCCGATCAGCGAAGCCTACTGGACCAAGGCCACCATCGCCGGTCATCTGACGCCGGTGATGATCCAGATGTACGAGCGGCGCGCTCTCACCTACGTGCCGACCAACCCGGACGGCTGGCAGGTCGAGATGGCGAACATCGGCCAGCACTACTATGACTGGCGCTACAAGGGCGCCGGCAATTGTGGCACCGGCACCCCGGCGGCGACCGTCCAGCCGACGTTCGCGGTGACCGGCACGCCCGGTACTGCCGTCCCGAGCGGCACCGCGGAGGCGACCGGCACGGGCGAACCGGAGGGCAGCCCGTCGCCGAGCGGGACGGTAATGCCGGGCGGCACCGTCACGGCGACCACCTCGCCGATGGCGACCACCACGGTGCAGGCCACCACCACGGCGGCGGCTACGACCACCGCCGGGGCGACCACGACGGCGGAGGCGACAGTGACTCCGTCGCCCAGCGGCAGCCCAGAACCGGTCGTGACCGTGCCCGATCCGATGCTGCCGACCGATACGCCCACCCCGGCGCCGTAACCCGGCGGCTTCGACCAGCGCCACCCCTCTGCGCGGGGGTGGCGCTTTTTTGCGGCCGGCTCCTCCCGCCGGCCTTGACGGTAAAAGCCTGTGCAGATTATACTGATCCCGTCTTCACATCCAACGGCGCTTTGCTCTATCCGGTCTCTATCGACACTCCGCGCAAATCATCTACGTTCCACGATCCGGCACATTCCACGCCTGCCGGTCCACGCGCCTCGTTGGCGATGGTAACTCTCGGGGGATATACCGCTTTATCGTTATTGGAGCCACCGCTTCGCTACTTGCGCGCCGCGTAGCGGAAGGGTGCGCGCCACCTGTGACCTGCAACTCTAGATCTCAGGAAGGAAAGGAATAGATGATACTCCAGCTTCGGCATCGCATAAGTGTCTGGGTAGTTTTGACCGTGGCGGTGGTGATCCTGGCCGGGTTAGCCTGGCGCAGCGGAGATTCATCGGGGGCGCGGGCCGCCGCCGCCGCCGACGCACCCATCACAGGCGTCTACGAAGGCGTGCGCACCCCGGTCCAGTTCGACGTGTCGCCCCCGTTACGCAGCATCGCCCCAGTTGCGCCCGGCACGGGGCAATTGCGCGAGAACGAAAATCGCGATCTGCCCGCCCGCGCCGGCCGCAGCCCCAAAGAACTCGATTCCGCAGTCCAGAAGCTGCTGGGTGCGCTCGCCATGCCCACGCCCAGTGTCAACTTCGACGGGCCGGGCAACCTGTCGAGCGTCTCGCCGCCCGATCCCAACGGCGAGGTGGGTCGCAACCACTACGTGGTCATGACCAATCTGAGTTTCCAAATCTTTAACAAGACGGGCACGTCGCTCTATGGGCCGGCGGCCAACAATACCCTGTGGGCCGGCTTTGGCGGGCCGTGCCAGGTCGAGAACGCCGGGGATCCGGTGGTACTCTACGATCAACTGGCCGACCGCTGGCTGCTGAGCCAGTTCACCGCCGCCGGGCCGAACTTCTATAACTGCGTGGCCCTGTCGACCACGGCCGATCCGACCGGCACCTACTATCGCTGGGCCTTCACAACCGGCACGCACTTCCCGGACTATCCCAAGTACGGCATGGGGCCTGCGGCCTACTATATCAGCACGCGCGAATTCCAGGGCACGACCGGCCCCTTCCAGGGGATCGGCGCCTACGCGGCCAACCGCGCTCAGATGCTGGCCGGCAACCCGAACCCGCAGTTGATTTCCTTCCTCGTGCCGCCCACCCCGGCCTATAACACCGGCGACGGCTTGTTGCCCGCCGACCTGGACGGTATGACGCTGCCGCCCGCCGGCAACCCGGAGTACTTTGTCGGCTCGATGGACAACAACGGGCCGTATGGTGCGCCGCAGGATGCCCTCACGCTGTGGAAGTTCCATGTCGACTTCGGGACCCCGGCGAACTCCAGCTTCGTGCTGGCGAATACGCTGCCCACCGCGCCCTTCAACTCCGCCTTCCCCTGCTCGCCCGGCTCGCGCGACTGCATCCCGCAGCCCATGACCTCGCAGAAAGTGGACATCCAGTCGATCCGGCAGCGCCCGCTGTTCCGGCTGGCCTACCGCAACATGGGCACCTACGAGTCGCTGGTGACCAACCAGTCGGTGGACGCGGGGAGCGGGCCGGGCGGCGAGGTGGCCGGGGTGCGCTGGTACGAACTGCGCAGCCCGAACAGCAGCCCCGTTATCTACCAGCAAAGCACATATGCGCCCGGCCTCACCGACGGCATCCACCGCTGGATGGGCAGCATTGCCATGGACGCCAACGGCAACATGGCCCTGGGCTATAGCGCGTCCAGCACCACCGTCTTTCCCAGTATCCGCTACACCGGGCGGCTGGCGGGCGATCCCCTGAGCCAGATGCCGCAGGGCGAAGCTTCGCTCATCGCGGGCACCGGCTCGCAAACCGGCTCCGCCCGCTGGGGCGATTACACCGACATGACGGTCGACCCGGTGGACGACTGCACCTTCTGGTACGTGAACCAGTATCTGCCGACCACCAGCTCGGTGGGCTGGCGCACGCGGATCGGGGCGTTCAAGTTCCCCGGCTGCAGCCTCAGCACCCCGACGCCGACGGCGAGCGGCACCCCGCCCACGGCGACCCGGACGCCGACCGCCACGCCGACGGTCTGCGCTGTGAATACGACGCCGCTGACGGAAGGCTTCGAGAGCGGGCTGGGCGGCTTCGCCTCGGCGGTCGCGACCTGCGCCCCCGGCGGCTGCGGCTGGGCCGCCGTCACCACCGATAAACATGGCGGCGCCCAGAGCGCCTTCGCGCCCGACCGTAACGGCATCTCCGATCAGACGCTGACCCTGAGTAGCGGCTTCGCCATCCCGGCCAACGCCACCAGCGCTGTGCTCTCCTTCTGGCACCGCGTGGCGACCGAGAGCACCTTCGACGGTGGCGTGCTGGAATTCTCCACCAATAACGGGGCCACCTGGTCCAGCAGCGATCCCACCTTCATCACCGGCGGCTACAACGCCACCATCTCCAGCGGCTTCAGCAGCCCGATCGCCGGGCGGCACGCCTGGAGCGGCACCATCGGCTCGGCGGGCAACTTCGTCAACGTCCAGGTGAACCTGATGGCCTATGCCGGGCAGGCCAACCTGCGCTTCCGCTTCCGCGAGGCCAACGACGCGTCGGTGGCGTCGACCGGCTGGTGGGTTGATGATGTCACCGTCACCATCGGCGCGCCGTGTGCAAACACGCCCACGCCCACGCGCACACCCACGCGCACCCCGGTGCCGCCGACCCGCACGCCGACGGCGACCGCGACGCCGGTGAACTGCCCGCTGCCGTTCACGGACGTGGACCAGTTCAACCCGTTCTATCAGTACATCCAGTGCCTCTATTGCCGCGGCATCATCTCCGGCTACAGCGACAACACCTTCCGCTGGAGCGCCGACGTAACCCGCGGTCAGGTGTCCAAGATCATCGCCAACGCCGCCGGGCTGACTGCCGCCGTGAGCGGGCAGTCCTTCACCGATGTGCCGCCGGGCAGCCCGTTCTACGTGTTCATCGAGCGGCTGGTGGCTACCGGGGCGATCAGCGGCTACAACACGGCGGCCAACTGCCCCACCGGGGTGCCCTGCTTCCGGCCCGAACTCTCGGTGACTCGCGGCCAGTTATCGAAGATCGACGCCCAGGCGGCGGGCTACAACGAGACGCCGGTGGGCCAGACCTTCGCGGACGTGCCCGCGGCCAATCCGTTCTACCTGTTCATCGAGCGGCTGTCGCTGCACGGCGTGATCAGCGGCTATACGTGTGGTGGCCCCGGCGAGCCATGCCCCGGCGTCTACTTCCGGCCCAACGCGAATATCACGCGCGGACAGGTCAGCAAGGTCGCGGCGCAAACCTTCTTCCCGCTGAACTGTGCGCCTGCCCAGGCGTCTCGGCGCACGCCTTAACCCGCTTCCACCCGGCGGGGGCCGGTCCTTCGTAAAGGACCGGCCCCCGCTGCCTCAATATACCCCTCGCGCTCCCGCCGCGCCCTGCTCCGGGGTGCCCTCTTCGCCGCGATCCCCGGCATCCGGGCGGCCTCTAGTACCATGGTACTAGCAAAATGGTACTAAAGGGCTATGCGAACTGCAGCTACTATCCGCCATATATTGAGTTGACAGTCTCAGCAGTAGCCGACTATAATGTACATATCTTCCGGATTAACGGTTACCCAAATCGAGTTGGCGCCCTCGCTGAGCTTTTCGTTATACGCGCCCGCCGGCCCCCCGGCCGCGAACGGACGCTACGATCCTGTATGCATTCCGGAAGTACGGGATTAAGAAAGGAGCTTGCTGGAGATCCCTCGCGCTACTCCGCGCCGTCTGGCCTGCCGGGCCGGGAATTCCTGACGCCGCCTACCGGCGGTTTGTGTACCAACGGAGGCAGACACCCGCTCTCACCTACGTCTTGCCTCTGGGACCTGGACGTTTTGAAAGGAATGGAGACTCATGAAGAAAAGTACCTGGCGGTACTTGGCGGCGGCGTGTGTGGCGCTGCTGACCGTACTGGGCCTGGGCACCATGGTCAACGGCACCCTGGCTGCCGCGCCGTTTAAGACCGGCGCTGCCAATGCCGCGACCAGCACCGGCCTGGTGACCAATCTGGCGAACGGCATGGTGCAGACCGCCTCCTACCACAACGACACCTCGCCGGCGCTGCGGTCGATCCCCCCCGTCGTTACCAAGGGTGAGAAAGAGAAGGAAGCGCCCCCCAACTGGGCGCTGGCCCTCAACCATAAGGACGGGGTGGACACGGTGGTGCAAAGCCTGCTGGCCCCGCTGGCCATGCCCGGCACCATCCTCAACTTCGACGGCATCGGCTTCCCCGGCGTGGGTTGTAACTGCGCCCCGCCCGACACCAACGGCGAAGTCGGCGCTACCCAGTATGTCCAGATGGTCAACGAGGGCATCCAGGTCTGGAACAAGACCACCGGCGCCTCGGTCTTCGGCCCGGTCGGTATCTCGACCCTCTGGAGCGGCTTCGGCGGCGCCTGCGAGAATGGCGGCGCCGGCGACCCTGTCGTGCTGTACGATCAGATCGCCAACCGCTGGCTCGTCAGCCAATTCGCGACGCCCACGGGGGGCACGCCGATCACCGACCAGTGTATCGCCATCTCGACGACCAGCGATGCCACCGGCACCTGGAACCGCTATGGCTTCCACCTGGGCAGCAACTTCTTCGATTACCCGCACCTGGGTGTCTGGCCCGACGCTTATTACATGAGCGACAACGTGTTCAACTCCAGCGGCACGGCCTATCTCGGCCCGCAGCCGTTCGCCTTTGACCGCGCCAAGATGCTCGCCGGCCAGCCCGCCACGTTTATCACGCTGAACGCCCCCATGGGCAGCAACGTGGACCCGATCCTGCCCGCGGACCTCGACGGCTCGACGCTGCCCCCGGCGGGCGCGCCCAACAGCTTCGTCGCCTTCCCCGGCACTACCGGCAACTACGACACCTACCACTTCCATGTGGACTTCACCACGCCGGCTAACTCCACCTGGACAACATTTGCCTCGCCCGCCGCGGCGCCCTTCACCATGCTCTGCCCCACCACCCGCGCCTGTGTGCCCCAGTTGTCGCCCAGCACGGCCGTGGACGCCATCGCCGACCGGCTGATGTTCCGGTTGGCCTATCGCAACTTCGGCACGCATGAGTCGCTGGTCGGCAACTACACCGTCAGCAGCAGCGGCGTGGCCGGTGTGCGCTGGTTCGAACTGCGCGGCGTCACCTCCGGCCCGGAGACGGTCCATCAGGAGAGCACTTACCAGCCCGATACCACCTGGCGCTGGATGGCTAGCGCGGCCATGGACACCCAGGGCAACCTGGCCGTCGGCTTCAGCGCGTCGAGCGCCAGCATCCACCCGGAGATCCGCTACGCCGGGCGGTTGGTGGGCGACCCGCTGAACCAACTGGCCCAGGGCGAAGCCACGCTCTTCGCCGGCACCGGCAGCCAGACCGGCACCGGCAGCCGCTGGGGCGACTACAGCGACATCACCGTCGACCCGGTGGACGACTGCACCTTCTGGTATACCAGCGAGTACTACGCGACCAACAGCAGCTTCAACTGGAAGACCCGCATCGGCAACTTCAAGTTCCCCGGCTGCACCCTCGGCACGCCCACGCCGACCGTGACCGGCACGCCGCCCACGGCCACGCCGACGCAGACATCCACCTCGACCCCGACCGCCACTTCCACCCCGTGCGTTCTGCTGACGCCCGTGACCGAAGGGTTTGAAACGGGGCTCGGCGGCTTCGCCTCGGCGGTCGCCACCTGCGCGCCGGGCGGCTGCGGCTGGAACGCCGTGACCACCGACAAACACAGCGGCACCCAGAGCGCCTTTGCGCCTGACCGCAACGGCATCTCGGACCAGCGGCTGGAACTGACCAGTGGCTTCTCCGTCCCGGCCGGTGCCACCAGCGCCGTGCTCTCCTTCTGGCACCGCGTGGCCCTGGAGAGCGGCTTCGACGGCGGCGTGCTGGAGTTCTCCACCGACGGCGGCGCCACCTGGTCCACCAGCGATCCCACGTTTATCACCGGCGGCTATAACGCCACGATCTCCACCAGCTTCGGCAGTCCCATCGGCGGGCGGCGCGCCTGGAGCAGCACCATCGGCTCGACCGGTAGCTTCGTCAATGTCCAGGTCGACCTGATGAGTTATGCCGGCCAGAACAACGTGCGCTTCCGCTTCCGCGAAGCCAACGACTCGTCGGTGGCCGCCACCGGCTGGTGGGTCGATGACGTCACCGTGACCATCACCGCGACTTGCCCCAACGGCACGCCGACGCCGACCAATACCGCCGTGCCGCCGACGGTAACCAACACCGCCGTGCCGCCGACCGCGACCGACACCGCCGTGCCGCCGACCGCGACCGACACCGCTGTGCCGCCGACGGTCCCGCCGGGATCCACGGCGAC
>CBJNAR010000096.1:0-8453 GCA_966434075.1 uncultured bacterium | reverse complement strand
TCGGTCGCGGCGCCAACTTTGATGACGGCCACGCCGCCGGCCAGCTTTGCCAGCCGCTCCTGCAGCTTCTCGCGATCATAGTCGCTGGTGGTCTGCTCGATCAGGGTCTTGATCTGGTCGACGCGGGCGCGGATCGCGGCCTCGTCGCCCTTGCCCTCGATGATCGTCGTCTCGTCCTTGGTCACGACGACGCGGCGGGCGCGGCCCAGGTCCTTGACGGTGGTGCTGTCGAGCTTGCGGCCGATGTCCTCGCTGATGACCTGGCCGCCGGTCAGGATGGCGATGTCCTGCAGCATCTCCTTGCGGCGATCGCCGAAGCCGGGGGCCTTCACGCCGACGACGTTGAGCACGCCGCGCAGGCGGTTCACCACCAGGGTGGCGAGGGCCTCGCCGTCGATGTCCTCGGCGATGATCAGCAGGTTCTTGCTGATCTGGAGGAACTTCTCCAGCACGGGCAGCAGGTCGCTGAGGGCGGAGATCTTCTTGTCGGTGATCAGGATGTAGGGGTCGTCCAGTACGGCTTCCATGCGGTCCGCGTTGGTGACGAAATAGGAGCTGATGTAGCCGCGATCGAGCTGCATGCCCTCGGTATACTCGGTCTCGAACTTGAGGCCGCGGCTCTCCTCGACGGTGATGACGCCATCTTTGCCGACCTTCTCCATGACCTCGGCGATCAGGCGGCCGATTTCGGCATCGGCGGCGGAGATGGTGGCGACGCTGGCGATCTCTTCCTGCGAGTTGACCGGCTTGGCATTCTCGCGGATGCGCTCGACGAGGGCGTTCACACCCTGGTCGATGCCGCGCTTGAGCAGCATGGGGTTGGCGCCGGCGGCCACGTTGCGCAGACCCTCGTTGACGATCGCCTGAGCGAGCACGGTCGCGGTCGTGGTGCCGTCACCGGCGATGTCGTTGGTCTTGGTGGCGGCTTCCTTGAGCAGTTGGGCGCCCATGTTCTCGAAGGGGTCCTTCAGCTCGATCTCCTTGGCGACGGTCACGCCGTCGTGGGTGACGGTCGGCGCGCCATACTTGCGGTCGAGGGCCACGTTGCGCCCCTTGGGGCCGAGGGTGGTCTTGACCGCGTTGGCGATCGTGTCCACGCCGCGCTTCAGCGAGCGCCGGGCTTCCTCATTGAATTCGATCTGCTTAGCCATAAAACCTAAATCCTCCTGATGAAACTGAGTCTAATACAAGGTTAGCTGATAACAGCCAGAATATCGCTCTCGCGCAGAATCAGCAGATCCTCGCCGTCCAGCTTGAACTCGGTCCCGGCATACTTCGCGAAGAGCACGCGATCGCCTTCCTTGAGTTCCATCTTCGAGCGCTCGCCGTTATCGAGGATGCGGCCCGGACCGACGGCCTCGACGCGGCCCTCCTGGGGCTTCTCCTTGGCCGTATCCGGCAGATAAATGCCGCTCTTGGTCACTTCTTCGCGCTCCAGCGCCTTGACCACCACGCGATCACCCAACGGTTTCAGGTTTCCCATCCAACGAACCTCCTTGCATCCACCGGCCTCGGTGGAAATGTGTCAATAAGCCGCACGCGGCGCACAGTTTCCCGGCGCACGCTACTTTTGACGGGGTTAGCACTCTCGTCGTCTGAGTGCTAACCCCAATATACAGCAAAACGCCGCCGATTGCAAGGGTTTGCGGGCCAATTTTAGCACTCAGTTTGTTAGAGTGCTAATAGAATCCTGGCCGGGAGGCGCCGCCGGGGCGGCTCAAGCCGCCCGCTACCCTTACGAAGGCCGCCTGCGCGGCCTGCCTTGGCACAACTACCGATTAGCCATTGTGTAGCCGCGCGATTTATCGCGCCGTACTCGTTTATCGCCAGCGTATTGGTCGCCCAGCCCGTGCCAGGAACCAGCCGGGCGCAGCACGCGCCATCTATTCCTGGCAGAGCACGCTAACGAGCAACGAGTACGGCGCGATAAATCGCGCAGCTACACCCAACCCAAGCCCGCCGCGCCATCCTTCACGCGGTTACACCCAAACCGAACACGACCCGCGGTCCTACGCATCACTGCACACAAGAGGTTGCTTGAACACAACCCAGCTGGCGCAGGCGGGCTTCATTGTGCTAGCCCGCCCGTTGACGGGCCAGGCGATCCCTCTATCGCGTGCCCGTTGACGGACCGGGCGATCTCGCCTCCCAGGACGGGCATCCGGCGGTTGCAGGCGGGGCACCTTTCGGGTATGATAAGATGTTTAGTCGATTTTAGCAGGAGGCAGTGTGCCGGCGATGGCGCGTTCAACAGTGAAACCAGGGACCGAGGATACCGAGACGGCGCCGCCGGAGGTGGCGGAGCACGCCACCGCTGCTGGGCCGGAGATCGCGCTGCCCAGCGAGCCCGGACGCCGGCGCCCCTGGCCGCTGCTGCTGCTCAAGACGATGCGGCCCAAGCAGTGGACCAAGAACGGCTTTGTGCTGGCCGCCCTCATCTTCGCCTTCCGCTTCCGCGACCCCCAGGCCCTCGCGCTGACGGCTGCCGCGTTCATACTCTTCTGCCTGCTGTCGAGCGCGGTCTACATCATGAACGACCTGGCCGACCGCGAGGCCGACCGCAAGCACCCGCGCAAGCGCTACCGGCCCCTGGCCTCCGGCGCGTTGAACCCCAGCATCGCCACCGCCGCCTGCGTGGTCATCCTGGTGGGCACGCTGGGCGTGGCCTTCGCCATCAACTGGATGTTCGGCGCGATCTGTGTGCTCTATTTCGCCACCCAGGTCGGCTATTCGTTCTGGCTCAAGCACGTCGTCATCGTGGATGTGCTGCTGCTGGCCTCGGGCTTCGTGCTGCGGGCCATGGCCGGCGCCCTGGTCATCGACGTGCCGATCTCGCCCTGGCTCTATGTCTGCGTGACGCTGCTCGGCCTGTTCATCGGGTGCAGCAAGCGCCGCCACGAGTTGATCCTGCTGAGCGAGGGGGCGGGCAGCCACCGCCGCATCCTGCAAGAGTACTCGCCGGTGCTGCTCGACCAGATGATCACCGTCGTCACGTCGAGCACGGTCATGGCCTATGCCATGTATACCTTCACGGCGAAGAACCTGCCGGAGAACCACCTGATGATGGTGACGATCCCCTTTGTCCTCTACGGCATCTTCCGCTACCAGTACCTGATCTACCAGAAGAACGAGGGCGGCGCGCCCGACGAACTGCTGCTGCGCGACCGGCCGCTGCTGGTCTGCGTCATCCTTTGGGGCCTCACCGCCGTGGCCGTGCTGACCCTGGCGCGCATCTACAACCTGCCCTTGCAGTAGCTAGGGCCCTGGCACCGCAATTGCTCGTGGGCCGCCATGGACTTACCACCCGCGGCCCCGGCGGCGAGCAACCCCGACCGGCGCGTCTGGATCGGCTGTTCCGGCTACGCCTACAAACACTGGCGCGGGCCGTTTTACCCGCCGGACCTGCCCACCACGCGCTGGCTGGCCCACTATGTCCAGTTCTTCCCCACCGTCGAGCTAAACAACACCTATTACACCATGCCCGGCCCGGCCACATTCGAGTCCTGGCGCGACAAGTCGCCGGAGGGCTTCGTCTTCGCGGTCAAGGCCAGCCGCTTCATCACGCACATGAAGAAGCTGAAGGACCCGCAGGAGCCACTGGCGCGCCTGTTCGAGCGGGCGCGGTTGCTCGGCCCGAAGCTGGGGCCGATCCTGTACCAACTGCCGCCGCGCTGGCATTTCGACGCCGAGCGCCTGGCCGTGTTCCTGGCCGCGCTGCCTGCTGATCTGCAACACGCCGTCGAGATCCGCGACCCAAGCTGGCTGAACGACACGTTTTTTGCCGCGCTGGAGCGGGCGCACGTCGCTTTCTGCATCGCCAGCCTGCCGCAATACGAGAGCCCGGTGGTCGCCACCGCGCCGTTCGTCTACATCCGCTTTCACGGCAGCCGCGCGATGTATTACTATGACTACCTGGCCGACGAGCTCCGCGTCTGGCGCGACCGCATCCTGGGCTTTGTCGCCACCGGGCACACGGTCTATTGCTATTTCAACAACGACCCGGAAGGCTGGGCTGTCCGCAACGCGCTCGAACTGACGCAGTTGGTCAACGCCGAAGCGCACGTCGCTTGAACATGCGTAGTCCGGCCACCGGGATCGGTCATTCTGAGCGCAGCGAAGAATCTCCGTCTCGTAGCTCAACAGACGAGACGCTTCGCTGCGCTCAGAGTGACAAACTAACGAGTTTGCTTTGCTTATGTCAAGTTTGGTATAATAGTTGGTAAACGGAACTTTAGCAGCCAGGGAGCAACGTTATACAAACTATGGCGAATCACAACGACGCGGCCCCCGCCGCCCCCCCGCTGGACCTGGAGGCCCGGCGGCAGAAGATGGTCATGCAGCAGTTGGCCGAGCGCGGCATCCACGACACCCGTGTGCTGGACGCGATGGGCCGCTTGCCGCGCGAGCGCTTCTTGCCCGCCGATATCCATCACCTGGTCTACGAGGACTGCGCGCTGCCCATCGCCGAAAACCAGACGATTTCGCAGCCGTATATGGTCGGGATCATGACCGAGGCGCTGCGCCTGAAAGGGGCCGAGCGCGTGCTGGAGATCGGCACGGGGTCGGGCTATCAGGCCGCGATCCTGGGCATGCTCGGCGGGCAGGTGATCTCGGTGGAACGGCATCCGTTCCTGGCCGAACGGGCCATCGTTGTACTAAAAGAACTGGGGTTTCGTAATATAGATGTGGTGATCGGCGACGGTTCGCGCGGCTGGCCCGCGGCGGCGCCCTACGACGCGATTCTCGTGACGGCGGGCGCCCCGGCGGTCCCCGACCACCTGGTGCGCCAGTTGGCCCCGGAGGGCCGGCTGGTGATCCCGGTCGGCGACGCCAAACAGCAAATGCTGATGCGGATTACAAACCGCGCCGGCCACATCCAACGTGAAGAAATTATGCCGT
Source organism: uncultured bacterium (assembly GCA_966434075.1). Lineage (GTDB taxonomy): Bacteria > Chloroflexota > Chloroflexia > QHBQ01 > JAICKM01 > JAICKM01. The sequence continues at coordinate 3,554 of CBJNAR010000096.1, read as the reverse complement.
GCGTCTTTGTCCCGCTCATCGGAGCCTACGGATGGAGCGCACCTGATTAAGTACCCTGTCACCGGGGACCTGTCATTCTGAGCACAGCGAAGAATCTCCTGCGCGACAAGACGAGACTCGTCGCTGCGGTCAGAGTGACAAGTGGCCTGGGGCAGACGAATAAGTAGTGATACTAAGGACAGACACCATGCGTTATTATCGCGTACGCACCGGCTATGCGCAGTTGGAGCCGGGTGAGGGCTTTGCCGGCGATCAGGATCTGGCGAACGACAGCGACATCTGGCCCGCGAGTTCGGGCCAGCCCTTCGTGCTGGTCACGCGCAAGCCCTGGCGCCCCCCGACCGACATCTATGAGACCGCCGCCGATGTGGTCGTCAAGATGGAAGTGGCGGGCATGAATGAAGAGAGCCTGGAGATCACGTTGCAGGACGACCTGCTCGCGATTCGCGGGCGCCGCACCGACGAAACCGGGCGCCGCAAGATCGGCTACCACCACATGGGCATCACCTATGGGGAGTTTGCGTCCGAGATCAAGCTGCCCGGCCCCATCGATCAGGATCGTGTGCATGCCGAGTATACCGCCGGGTTCCTGATCGTGACGCTACCGAAAGCCGCGCCGCGCCCCACCGGCAGCATTCGCATCGCCATTACCGAGTAGATTGTAGTGAGCCACCGGCTCGTTAGCTAGTTGAGACAGTACCTATGAGTGATAAAAACGAAACGCGCCCCGACGAACGCGCCGCGGCGCAGCCCAATGAAGAACCCGTCGAGGCCCAGGCCCCGGCGGAGGCGCAAACCCTGCTCACCCCCGACGTGGAGCTGGTGAACGAGGGCGACAGCCCGATCGCGGGCAAGGTCGACGACCTCGAAATCCCCAGCGTCCTGCCCATCGTGCCGCTGAAGGACACGGTGATCTACCCGTTCGTGGGCGCGCCGCTGGCCGTGGGCCAGGAGCGCACCTTGAAGCTGATGGACGACGCCGTGGTGGGCAACCGCCTGGTCGGGTTCGTGGCCTCGAAGGACGCATCCGTCGATAACCCCGGCCCCGACGAAGCCTACCGCGTGGGCGTGGTCGGCGCGATCATGCGCATGATGCGCCTACCCAACGGCACCATGCAACTGGCCGTGCAGGGGCTGGAACGCATCAAGATCGAAGAGTACATCCAGACCACGCCCTATCTCAAGGCGCGCATCCGCCTGGCCCCCGACACCGTCGAGACCGGGATGGAAATCGACGCCATGACGCGCAACCTCAAGAGCCTGTTCGGCCGCCTGGTGGACCTCATGCCCCACCTGCCCGAAGAACTGGCGACCGTCGTGCTCAACATCGACAACCCGCGCCAGTTGGTCTACCTGGTGGCCTCGGCGCTGCGCATGGACCTGGATCTGCGCCAGGCGATCATCGAGACCGACTCCGTGCGCACCAAGCTGGAGAAGCTGACCGCTTTCCTGAACCGCGAACTCGAAGTGCTGGAACTGGGCAAGCGGTTGCAGAACCAGGTGCAGGGCGAAGTCGAGAAGACGCAGCGGGAGTACCTGCTGCGCGAGCAGTTGAAGGCGATCCAGAAGGAGCTCGGCGAAGCCAATGAGCAGGAGGCCGAGGTCGAGGAACTGCGCGCCAAGATCGACGCCGCCAACATGCCCGAAGAGGCCGAGCGCGAAGCCCGGCGCGAACTGGAACGCCTGGAGCGCCTGCCCGCAGCGGCAGCCGAGTACGGCGTCATCAAGACCTACCTCGACTGGCTGGTGTCGATGCCCTGGAACGTCTATACCGAGAAGGAAATCGACATCAAGCGGACGCAGGAGATCCTGGACGAGGACCACTACGACCTGGAGAAGATCAAGGAGCGCATCCTCGAATACCTGGCGGTGCGCAAACTGAAGGAACAGCGCCAGGGCCGCAACGAAGGCGTGCCGGGGCGCGAACCGATCCTCTGCTTCGTGGGGCCGCCGGGCGTGGGCAAGACCAGCCTCGCGCAGTCGATTGCCCGCGCGCTGGGCCGGCCGTTCACGCGCATGTCGCTGGGCGGCGTGCATGACGAGGCCGAGATCCGCGGCCACCGGCGCACCTATATCGGCGCCATGCCGGGGCGCATCGTGCAGGCGATCCGCCGCGCCGAGGCCGCCGACCCGGTGTTCGTGCTCGACGAGGTCGATAAGCTGGGCGCCGACTTCCGCGGCGACCCGTCGTCGGCGCTGCTCGAAGTGCTCGACCCGGAGCAGAACCGCGACTTCCGCGACCATTACCTGGACGTGCCGTTCGACCTGTCGCATGTGATGTTCATCGCGACGGCCAACCAGCTTGACCCGATCCCGCCCGCGCTGCGCGACCGCATGGAGGTGCTGGATCTTTCGGGTTACACCGAGGAGGAGAAGCTGCACATCGCCCGCCGCTTCCTGATTCCGAAGCAGATGAAGGCCCATGCCCTGAACGAGCAGGATCTGACCTGGACGGACGAGGCCATCCGGACGATCATCAGCGACTTCACGCGCGAGGCCGGCGTGCGCAACCTGGAGCGCGAGATCGCGGCGGTCAGCCGCAAGATCGCCCGCGAGGTGGCGATGCGCACCGACGGCGGCACGCAGGAGGCGCCGCCGGTCGAGATCACCAGCGAGAAGATCCACGAGATCCTGGGCCGCGCCCGCTTCCACGCCGAAGTGGCCGAGCGGGTGGAGCAGCCGGGCGTGGCCACGGGCCTGGTCTGGACGCCCGTGGGCGGCGACATCATCTTCATCGAGGCCACGCGCATGCCCGGCGCCAAGATGCTGACCCTGACCGGCCAGTTGGGCGACGTGATGCGCGAGTCGGCGCAGGCGGCCATGAGCTGGGTGCGCTCGCGGGCCGGCACGCTGGGGATCCCGGAGGACTTCTTCAGCCACTCCGATATCCACCTGCACGTCCCGGCGGGCGCCATCCCCAAGGACGGGCCGTCGGCGGGCATCACCATGGCGACGGCGCTCGCGTCGTTGCTGACCGGGCGCTCGGTGAAGGACGACGTGGCGATGACCGGCGAGATCACCTTGCGCGGGCGGGTCTTGCCCGTCGGCGGGATCAAGGAGAAGTTGCTCGGCGCCCATCGCGCCGGGATCAAGACCGTGATCCTCTCGCACCGCAATGAGGCCGATCTGGACGACCTGCCGGAGGAACTGCGCAACGAGATGACCTTCGAGCTGGTCGAGACGATGGACCAGGTGCTGGAACACGCCCTGGTCCCGCCCAGCCCCGACAGCCAGGCGGCGCAGGAGGAGATCAAGCAGGACATCGCGCGCCAGCCGGACAAGGAGGACGACGCCGACCGGCCCATGCGCATCGAGATCATCTCGGACGGCACCGCGGAGGAGGAAGCCCCCACCCCTCCCGAACCGGCCTGGAAAAGCCGGGCCTGACCCTCTAATCAAGCTAACCCAGCGGGCGCCGCGACGAATCGCAGCGCCCGCTGTGCTTTGGGCGGCAGCAGGGGCAACCGGCCTAACCCCCCTGCCCCCCTTCCCGGCGCGGGCTTTCAAGGGTAGGTATTTTCTTATCCGTCACATCAGGGCGGTGGGAAGCGACT
>CBJNAR010000095.1:0-8484 GCA_966434075.1 uncultured bacterium | reverse complement strand
CGCACCGACTGCAGGTGATACATGAAGCGCGGCAGGTTCTCGAAATCGCGCCAGAACTGGTAGAGCTCGGCGGGCGATTTCTCGATGGTGATCGCCTTTTCGACGTGCACCGCGCCGGCCTCCTGGGCGGCGGCCTGCCGGCGTTCGCGCCCGGTTTCCCACTCGTCGTCCACCGATTCCGCGCCCCCCTGGCCGCCGAGCAGGCCGCGCGCCAGCAGGCCGCCGCCGGCCACGGCCAGCGCGACACCGCCTAGCGAACGGCGCGACAGGCCGTAGACCGTGAGGCCCCCGCCCGCGGCCACGGCCACCCAGCGCTTCACGTCGCCCAGGCCGTCGCGTTGTGTCGATTCCATGTCTGCCATACGGCTGTCTCCCTCTGCTGTACCTGCGCTGCCGTTCGCGGCCCGGCACCATGCTTCTGCGCTGTATAGGGGCCGGTTTCAACTCGGCCCGCCCAATCTGCCGCTGTAGGGGCAGGGTTCAAACCGGCCCGCGCAATCTGGCGTTGTAGGGGCCGGTTTGAACCCGCCCCCCCCCGCCTAGCCGCGCAGCAGCGCCTCGGCGCCGTCGATCCAGACTTCTGTCCCGGTGATGTGACTGGATGCGTCCGAGGCCAGGAAGAGCACCAGTTGGGCCACCTGCTCCGCTGTGCCGGGGTTGCCGCCGGTGAGCGGCTGCGAGCCTTCCGGGTACTTGACCGGAATGCGTACATCTTCCAGGTCGCGCTTCTCGGTGTTCTCATCGATCTGGGTGGTGATGGCGCCGGGGCAGATGACGTTAACGCGCACCTTGTCCGGGGCCAGTTCGAGCGCCGTCATCTTGGTGAAGGCCACCTGGCCGGCCTTCGAGCAGGAGTAGGCCGTCGCGCCGGTGTTGCTGAAGATGCGCGTGCCGTTGACCGACGCCGTGACGATCACCGAGCCGCCCTGCTTCTTGAGGTAGGGCACGGCGTATTTCACGGTCAGGAACGTGCCCTTGAGATTGATGCTCAGGGTGTGGTCCCAGTCCTCGGGGGTGAGTTCCTCCAGCGGCGCCCAGACGCCGTTGATGCCGGCATTGGCGAAGACGATGTCGATGCGGCCCCAGCGGTCGGCCAGTTGCTTGACGGCCTGCTGCATCTCGCCGGGCTGCGAAATATCGGCGACCAGGGCCAGGGCGGCGCCGCCCGCTTGCTCGATCTCCTTGGCGACGGCTTCGACCTCCTCGGCCCCGCGGCTGAGGACACCGATTTTCGCGCCCTCGCGGGCCAGCAGCAGCGCGGCGGCCTTGCCGATGCCCGACCCGGCGCCGGTGATCAAGGCGACTTGCCCTTCCAGTTGCATGTGGGGTTCTCCTCTTGACGGCCGGGCCGGTTTGCAACCGGCCCCTACAACGCGAACAGCGGACGGGCCGGTTGCAAACCGGCCCCTACAGCGGCGGCGGGCTACCGCGCGGCGGGCGGCGCGCCGGGGCCGGCGGGGGGCGGTTGCGTGGCTTCCCAGGCGCCCGGCGGCAGATTCACGCCCTCCTCTTGCAGCGCCTCGATACACGCTCCGGGCAGATGCTGGAGCAGCCACGCCTGCATGGCGATCTCGTCGCGCAGGTTCAACTCGGCGGCCTCCACCGTGGCGGCGTCGCCGAGGGCGCGCGCCGTGGTGATCAACAGCGTGTAGCCGGCGATTTCGAGATGCTCGGTGACGTACTCGTCGCGGGCGTTGCGGGCCAGCGTATCGGGCCGCATGGCCGACACCGCCCCCAGCATGTTGCCCAGCACGCCGCTGAGGGCGTCTTTGACGGCGGATGGGTGCTGCCCATAGGCATCCAGCCGGGCGGCCATGCGGTCGCGGTGCTGTTTGGTCTGCTCCAGGTGCTCCAGGATCTTGGCCTGGACCGCGGGAAAGTCGCGCGCCTCCTCGGCGTGCGCTTCCAGCGTGGACACGATCTGGTTTTCGAGCGCATAGGCGTCCTGGATGAAGGGGACAAGCTTGCGCGCGATCACGTCATGCGGGTTCTGGTCCATGCCGGCCTCCTGGTCCTGCGGCATCCGGCGGCCCGGTGGCCCCGGCGGCAACGGGGCTTCTGCTGAGATAAGCACGGCCCATGCCATTACCGGTCGCACCGGCGTGAAGCAGGAGCGACAATCGCGCCACCGCCCGCCGCTGCCGGGACGCACAGCGCCGCCCCGGCACACAGGCGCGCACCGGGGCGGGAGAGAATGGGCGATCAGACAGGCTAGGGACCGGGCGCGCCGGAGCGGCCTGCGGCGTCAGCGATTGTCGCCGGGCTCGCCGGTGCCGCGGCGGCTTTCGCCGCCCTCCCGACCGATGTCGGCCATGTGCTGCCGGTCACGGCTGACGGCTTCGCCGCCCTTGCGGCCGATCTCGGCCATGTGTTCGCGGTTGCGACTCACCGTTTGCCCGCCCTTGCGCCCGGCTTCGCGCGCTTCATCCGCGGTGAACTCGTGGGCTGTGCCGCGTTCGTGGGCTGCGTGGCCGCCTTTGCTGGCGATTTCGCGCTGTTTGTTGGGATCCATCGACGCAAAACCGCGCTCTGCTTTACCCGCCATCCTCGTTCTCCTTTCTGAGTTGCCCGACGTGGGGGACGGCATGATCGGGGGCATACACGTGGATCTTCAGGGTCCTCGACGCTCCGACAGGATTGGGTGATGAATTTTGAGCGGCATGATTCGCGTCAGACGTCGGGATGGATAGTAGCAGGGTTTGTGCCACGCCTCGGGCTGCTCGCTCGCGGCGCGGCGGGCTATCTGGCACGGGAATTGCCGGAACAACGGCGGACCAGGGCAGCCAGGCGCCCGCCCGGCATCGGGCCGGGGCGGCGCGTGACGGAACAGGAGTGCAGTATGCAACCGGGGCAGGATGCGGATTTTTCGCCGGCAGCGGAGCCGGGGGTGGGCGGGGTGTCGCCGGGCGGTGATGCCGCGCCGGCGGGTGCGGACCCCCTGGCCGCTTACGCCGGGGCGTCGGTGCCGGTGGGTCCCGCCGACTTTGACACGGAGGCGGTCTGGGACGATTGGGACGACTGGGAGGATGCGGAGAGCGGCGGGCCGGGCTTCGCCGCCCGGCTTGCCAAAGGCGTGCTGGCCGGACTGGTCGCGACGGTGCCCATGACCGTGGCGATGATCGGGATGCAGCGGCTGTTGCCGAAGCGTCTGCGCTACCCTCTGCCGCCGGAGCAGGTGACGCTACGTGTGATCGCCGACAAAGGCGCCATCAGCCACCTGGACGACCCGGAGCGGACCATCGCCACGGGCATCCTGCACTTCGGCATCGGCGCGCTGGGCGGAGCCTGCTACAGCGTCGCCGCGAAGCTGATCCCGGCGCCCAGTGTGCCGCGGGGTATCGGCTTCGGCCTGCTGGTCTGGGTGACCGGCTACATGGGCTGGCTGCCGGCCCTGGGCATTTTGCAACCGGCGACCAAGCACCCGGCCCAGCGCAACGCGCTGATGATCGCCGCTCACGTGGTCTGGGGCAGCGTGACCGGGCTGGTCTTTGCCGCTCTCACCGGGGACGAGGACTCCGGCGCGGGCGACGACTTTTCACAAGACGTTTAGCACTCAATTGATTGTCATTCTGAGCGCAGCGAAGAATCTCGTCTCGTTTGGGGCCACGACGAGACTCTTCGCTGCGCTCAGAGTGACAAGGAGTTAGGGGCCGGCCCTGCCGCGATTGGCTGCCCCCACGAGAAGGAGCGACGAATGGCGGAGCAGGACAAACAGCAGCAGCAACAGCGCCCCCCGCAGCACCAGGATCGCCAGCCGGGGATCGAGTCGAAGATGCAGCCGCAGCCCGTATCCGAAGACCCCAAGTACCGGGGCAGCGGCAAGCTGCGCGGGAAAGCGGCCCTGATCACCGGCGGCGACAGCGGCATCGGGCGGGCCGTCGCCATCTTGTTCGCCAAGGAAGGCGCCGACGTGGCGATTGTCTACCTCAACGAGCACGCGGACGCGAAAGACACCCAGCGCCAGGTGGAGGCCGAGGGCCGCCGCTGCGTGGCGATTGCCGGGGACATCGGCCAGGAAGCGTTCTGCCGCCAGGCCGTCGAGCAGGCGGCGCGCGAACTGGGCCGGCTGGACATCCTGGTCAACAACGCCGCTGAGCAACATCCCAAGGACAGCATCGAGGAGATCAGCGCCGAGCAGTTGCTGCGCACGTTCCAGACCAATATCTTCGCCATGTTCTACATGGTGAAGGCGGCGCTGCCGCACCTGAAGTCGGGCAGCGCCATCATCAACACCACGTCGGTGACGGCGTATAAGGGCAGCCCCAAACTGCTCGACTACTCGGCGACCAAGGGCGCCATCGTGGCCTTCACCCGCTCGCTGTCGCAGGGCCTGATCGAGAAGGGCATCCGCGTCAACGGCGTGGCGCCCGGCCCGATCTGGACGCCGCTCATCCCGTCCACCTTCCCGGCGGAGGAGGTCGCCACGTTCGGCGCCGACGTGCCGATGAAGCGAGCCGGCGAGCCGGAGGAGGTCGCCAACTGCTACCTCTTCCTGGCATCGGACGATGCGTCGTACATGGCCGGGCAGATCCTGCACCCCAACGGCGGCGAGGTCGTCAACGGCTAGTGGCGTAGGGGCCGGTTTCAAACCGGCCCGTGCCCAGAATGCGCTGTAGGGGCCGGTTTCAAACCGGCCCCTGCCCAGAATGCGTTGTAGGGGCCGGTTTGAAACCGGCCCGCCGGGGAGAAAGGGGAAACGTGCGATGGCGGACTCGAATCAGCAGAATCAGGGTGGATCGGGCGGCGGGTTGCCGACGGCGGGGCAGGCCGAAGGGCCCCGCCGGGGCGGCGAAGTGCCCGGCGAGTCGGGCCAGGGCACGGGCGCCGGTGCTGCCGGTGCCGGCGGCACCACCGGCGGGGGGGTGCCGACTGCCGGGCAGGCGGAGGGCGACCGGGCCACCGTCGAACAGGACCTGCAGAACCGCAAGCAGGCGTAGGCGGCGATCCTGCGGATTCCGTAAGCCGGTTCCATCTGCCGCCGGATGGCGGGCAGACGGCCCGTGCCGTATAACAGGATCGTTATGGATGCGATCTTTGTACTGCGCGGGCTGCTGCTCGGCCTGTCGATTGCCGCCCCGGTGGGGCCTATCGGCGTGCTCTGTATCCGGCGCACGCTCAGCGCGGGGCGGGGCATGGGCCTGGTCTCGGGCCTGGGCGCCGCTACCGCCGACGCGACCTATGGCGCGGTCGCGGCTTTCGGACTGACCGTCGTCTCCAGTTTCCTGCTCAGCCAGCAGATGTGGCTCCACCTCCTGGGCGGGGCGTTTTTGTGCTACCTAGGGGTGCGCACCTTCCTGGCTGCGCCGGCCACCGAGGCGGCCCGCGCGGGCGGCGGCGGGCTGGCGGGCGCCTACGTATCCACGTTCTTCCTGACCATCACTAACCCGCTGACCATCCTGTCGTTCGCGGCCATCTTCGCCGGGCTGGGCCTGGGCGCGACCGGGGCCGATGCCGGCGCGGCGCTGGGCCTGGTGCTGGGGGTGTTCCTGGGGTCGGCGCTCTGGTGGGTCGTGCTCAGCGGCGCGGTCAGCCTGTTGCGGGCGCGCTTCGACCTGCGCGCCCTGCGCTGGGTCAACCGCGGGTCGGGGCTGCTCATCCTCGGCTTCGGGGTGTTGAGCCTCGTCAGCATCTTCGGATAAGCGCGGACGCGAGCCAGTTTCAAACCGGCCCCTACAGCGCGCAAGCGACAGCGTGATGCTGTGGGCGGCAGGCCGGTTTGAAACCGGCCCCTACACCGCCCTCCGATCCTAATCCACTGACCACTGACCACTGACCACTGACCACTCGTCGTCCTCAGCACTCGTCGGGCACCGTCGGCCCGCTCGGTTCCTCGGGGACGGGGATGGGCGGTTCCAGGCCCAGGCTGCCGAAACCGGTCTCGCCGTAGCCGCCGGTGACGCCGGGATCGGTGTCACTGCCCATGCCGCCGGTCTCCACCGGGCGGGGGGCCGCCGTGCCCGCCGCGGCGCGCGCCGCGTCGCTCAGCGCCCGCCAGACGGCTTCCTCACTCATCTCCTGGTCCTGCGCGATCTGGTAGACGGTTTGCCCGGCCAGGGCCGCGCGCACGATGGCCCCGGCGGGATCGGGCAGATCCGCCCCGCCGCCGGGGTCCTGGCGCAGGGCCGCGATCAGCGGGGCCATGCGTTGCTCTTCGGCTTGGTCCATACATACCTCCTTGGGGTCTTGCCGGGCGGGGGAGCAACCTTTGTGCCAGCCGTGCCCGCCACCCCGACCCCGGCGCCCACGTTGTATAAGCGCCTATCTTAACCCATCTGCGCCGCCAGTCGTCAAATGTCACGCGGCGCGACATTTGCTATAGCTCCTGTGACCAATGCAGCTTCCGAAAACGTATGGGAGACGCAACACGCTGAAGATCAACGAGTACGGCGCGATAAATCGCGCCACTACATACCAATCTGTCCACTCATGCCGCCGCTCAATGAGGAAACCGGGATGAAACGCCTGGACCCAGCGCACTACCTGGAAGCGCCTGCCCTGGAGTTGGACGAGCGCAAACGCGCCGCCTTCGACGCCATGTATCAGGCGGCCCTGGACCAGGGACCGAACAGCGTCATCGACTACCGGGCGGACTACCCCAAGCACGAGTTCCTGACCTACCTGGTCGAGCACAAAGGCGTGTTGCTGCACGGCTCGAACAACGGCGGCATCACGCGGCTCAAGCCCAAGTGGCAGACCGACTACCTGGGCAAGCCGGTCAAGGCGATTTTCGCCACGCCCGACGGCATCTGGCCGATGTTCTTCGCCATCCTCGACCGCGAGGTCTACCAGGGGTCGTTGCAGAACGGGTGCTTCTGGGTGCACGACCCGGAGGGCGCCGCCCATAAGTGCTACCACTTCTCGATCAACGCCGCCGCGCTGCCCCACGAGCCGTGGACCGATGGCACCATCTACGTGGTGCCGCGCGACTCGTTCCGGCGCGGGCGCGACCTGGCCGACCAGCCGCTGGAGGAGTGGACCAGCCGCGAGCCGGTGGCGCCGCTGGCCCGGCTGCCGGTCAGCCCGGAGGACTTCCCGTTCCTGGATCAGATCGAGGGCCACGACGAGGCGACGCTGGAGCGCCTGGAGCGTGAGCCCGACGAACTGTTCAAGGGCTTCCACGACCTGGCCGAACTGGATGACGGCTATGAACTGCGCTACGACGGCACCGCGCAATGGGACGGGCAACTGATGGAGTTCATCCGCCGCCAGCGCAAGCAGAGCCCCGCCCTGACCTACGAGCTGGTGTTTGAGCCGGACGAGGGGCCGATCCGGCTGCGTCTGCGCGGGACGCGGGCCGCCAAGCCCGAGATCCAGGACAAGATCAACAGCTTCGTCGACGCCCGCAACACCCCCGACCCGGCGGCACCGCCGGGCGGCTAAAGCCGCCCGCTAGCTCCACGAAGGCCGCCTGCGCGGCCTCAATTCACCGAGCCCGTACAAGCGGGCTGGGTGACGTAGCCCGACCCTTGAGGGTCGGGGCGTCCCTTGCCGCGGGGCAGCGGGATCGGTATAATGGCGTGCGGAATCGTTTCCAGCAAGGGAGGGCGGCGGCATGACGACAATTCGCGATGTGGCGCGGGTGGCCGGGGTGGGCATCGGCACGGTGTCGCGGGTGCTGAGCGGGCACCCCAACGTGGCGGAAGCGACGCGACAGCGCGTGCAGGCGGCCATCGAGCAACTCGACTACCGGTCCAGCCCGGTGGCGCGGGCCTTGCGTCGCGGGCGCACGGGCGTGATCGAGGTGCTGGTGCCGCTGTTTACCCGCCACTTCTACGTCGAGGTGCTGCGCGGCATCGCCGAGGCGGCGACGACGGGGGGCTACACGCTGCTGATCCGCACCATCGAGCGCCCCGCCGACCGTGACCGCGCGTTTGCCGCCTGCGGGGCGGCGGGCACGACGGACGGCGTGTTGCTGGTGTCGCTGGCGCCGCCCGCCGCGCTGCTGCACCGGCTCGCCGCCGCCGGGGTGCCGCTGGTGCTGGTCGACCGCACCGACGCCGGCCCCGCCGGCATCGGGGTGGACCACGCGGCGGCCATGGCGGCGGCAGTGGGGCACCTGGTGGGCCTGGGCCACCGGCGCATCGCGCTGATCGACCGGCGGGAGGACCCCTTCGCGCTGGAGGAACCGGGCGGACGGCAGGCGGGCTACCGGCAGGCGCTGGCCGAGGCCGGGCTGCCGCTGAATCCCGCGTACGATATGGTGACTGAATACACGCCCGAAGCCGGGCAGGCCGCGCTCGCGGCGCTCCTGACGCTGCCGGTCCCGCCCACCGCCGTGCTGACCGGCAGCGACGGCCAGGCCCTGGGGGTGCTGGAGGCGGCGCGGCAGGCGGGCCGCGCGGTGCCCGGCGATCTCTCGGTCGCCGGCTACAACGACATCGACGTGGCGCCCTATCTCGGCCTGACGACGGTGCATGTGCCGATGTACGACATGGGCCGCGCGGGCAGCGAAATGCTGCTCGATCTGCTGGATCGGCCGGGCGT
>CBJNAR010000094.1:0-8500 GCA_966434075.1 uncultured bacterium | reverse complement strand
CCCGGGGCGCCGAAGGGCGGTGGGCCCATGGGTGCCGCCCCGGCCAGCCGGGCCAGGGCGTAGAACACGCCCCCGAAGCCCAGGCTGCTGAGGGGCCCGGCCCCGCTGATCAGCAGTTCGTCCACCGGGCGGTCGGCGTCGCGCTCGATTTCCGCCGCTCCGCCCAGGAACGAGAGGGTGATGCCGCGTACCGGCACCCCGCGCCAGCGCGCAACCAGCGCGTGGGCCACCTCATGGCCCAGGACCGTCCCGAAGAAGATCAGCGTGACCACCAGCGCCATGCCCCACGACGCGGCGGCACTCCATTCGGGGAAGTTCTGCGGGTAAAACCGCCCGCCCAGCGCCACCCAGACCAGCGCGAAAATCAACACCCAGTTCAGGTGGAGGGACACCGGCACGCCCAGGACGCGGCCAATCGGGATCCGGGCGCCCTTCATGGCTCAGGCATCCAGCCGGAACTGCTCGGCGGCTTCGCGCAGATACTCCGCAACCGCGTTGAGGTTGGTGGCCGAGGTCACGGTGCGGCTGCTCTGGGCCTGGTTTTCCTGCGCCACCGTGGCCAGTTGGCTGACCGTGCTGACCACCTGGTTGCTGCCGTCGCGCTGCTGCTGCGTCGCCAGGGAGATGCCGTAGGCCAGGTCCATGGTGCGGCTCACCAGGTCTTCGATCTGGATGTGGACGCGCTCCAGGTCGCCCACCATGGTCACGCCACGGTCCACCTCGGCCACACCGGCGTGGCCGATGGCGACTGTTTCCTCCATGGCGTTGCGGACGCCGTCGATCAGGGTGCGGATTTGGTCCGAGGCGTCGTTAGCCTGCGTCGCCAGTTCCTGCACCTGTCCCGCGATGACCGAGAAGCGCGTGCCGTAGGGCCCGGCGCCCGCGGCCACAATGGTCGCATTCAGCGCCAGCAGATGGGTTTCGCTGGCAACGTCGCTCATCAGGTCGAGCACACTCTCGATGGCGCGCGTGCGGTCGGCCAGCGCGCCGATCTGGGTGCTGACCGCGCCGACGCGTTCGCGCACCTGGTTCATCTCGTGCGTCGTCGCCACCACGACGCGCCGGCTGTCGGCCACGGCCTCCTGGACCTGGGTGGTCGAATCGGCGACGGCGGCGGCGGCCTGGGCGATGCCCGAGGCGGTGTGCGAGAGTTCGTCGATGGTCGCCAGCGTTTCCTGCACAGCAGCGGCTTCCTGCGTGGTGCGCGCGCCGATGGCGAACGCCTGCTCCTTCAGTTGGCCGGACTCCGAGGTAATGGTCAGCGCCTGGATCTGGATGGCGGCCAGCAGATCGCGCAGCTTGCCCACTGTGACGTTAAAGGTGCCGAGCAGATCGCCGATTTCATCGCGGCTCGTCACCAGCGCGCGTGGCGAGAGATCGCCCTCGGCCACGCTCTGTAGCGCGTCCTTGAGTTGGGCCACAGGCTGCACAATTTGCCGCGACAGCAGCAGGGCCATGCCCCCGGCCAGAATCAGGCTCAGCAGCGCCACCAGCAAGCTGAGCGAGATCGCGGTGCGGCTGGCCGCGTCCTGCTCTTGCCCCAGGGCGACGCGCTCGGCGGTGACCTGCGCGCGGTAATCGTCGACGATCTTCGGCGCGCCGCTGATCAGGCTATCGTTGGCGCGCCAGATGGCTTGTGCCGTATCGTAGTCGGGCGGGGTGCGGGTGACGGCGGCGGCGGCGTTCTGTAAGACCTCCAGCAAGCGGCTGTAGTTCTCGACAAATCCCCGCAGCGGTCCGCCCGCGGCCACAAGCTGCGGATACGACTCCTGCAGCTTCTGGATATCCGTCACCACGGCGCTGTCGCGGTCGCCGGGCAGGAAGGCGCCGCCGGGCAAGGAGTTGCGGCTCCAGACCATGGTGTTGTAGGCGTCCAACTGGTTCTTCAACACCAGGCTGAGGTGGTCGAGGAGCGATTGTTCAGTGGTCTTGGCGCGTTCCTGCTGGGCGGCCCGGTTCAAGCCGTCGAGCAGCAGGAAATTGATCGCCCCGTTGGCGATAATCACCGCCAGGATCAGCGCGAACGCGCCCAGAATCCGGCGGCCAATGAGGGACTGGACGGCCGTCGTACTCCGGATGCCGTCGCGTGTCTGTGCCATGCAGAGAACCTATCTTGGTGAAATGCTGTGAAGTTGGACGGTCGCTGTGCGATATGCGTAAGTGTAAGCTTTCGCCTCAAGTGTGTCAACTTCCAGGCAGTTGTAGGGCTGGTTTGCAACCGGCCCGTGCCCCCGTAGCCTAGCCCAGGTAGGCTTTGCGGACGCGCGCATCGTTGAGCAGTTCGCCCGTGGGACCGGCAATCGTGATGCGCCCGGCTTCGAGCACATAGCCGCGGTCGGCGTTTTGCAGCGCCAGGTGCGCGTTCTGCTCCACCAGCAGGATGGTCACGCCCGTGGCGTGCAGGTTGCGGATGATCGAGAAGATCTCGCGCACGATCAGCGGGGCCAGGCCCAGGCTGGGCTCGTCCAGCAGCAGCAAACGGGGCCGGCTCATCACCGCGCGGGCAATGGCCAGCATCTGCTGTTCGCCGCCGCTGAGCGTGCCCGCGGGCTGATTGCGGCGCTGGGCCAGCACCGGGAAGATGGTGAATTGCCGGTCGATGTCGGCGGGAACCGCGGCGCGGTCGCGGCGCGTGTAGGCGCCCAGCAGCAGGTTGTCGTACACGGTCTGGCGGGCCAGCACGCGGCGGCCCTCGGGGCTTTGCGCGATGCCCATCTGCACCACCTCGTCCGGGCGACAGCGCGTGATGTCGCGCCCGTCGTAGACGATGTGGCCGCTGCGCGGGCGCACCAGCCGTGAAATGGCGCGCAGGGTGGTGCTCTTGCCCGCGCCGTTGGCCCCGATCAACGTGACCACTTCGCCGGCGTTAATCGTCATGCTGATGTCTTGCAGCGCCTGGATGCCGCCGTAATTGACCGACAGGTTGCGGATTTCGAGTAGCGGTTTGGGCGGGGCGGCTTGCGGCGCGGTGGCTCCATCCACGGCAGGGCGGCTCATCACTCGGCTCCCAGATAGGCTTCGATGACGGCGGGATCGTTCCTCACCTTCTCCGGCACCCCCAGGGCGATCAGTTGGCCGAAGTTCAGGACGGCGATGCGGTCGCACAGACCCATCACCAGCGGCACATGGTGCTCGATGATCACCACCGTCAGGTGGAACTGTTCGCAGATGCGGCGGATGAAGGCGCTGAGTTCGTGCTTCTCGTTGGTGTTCATCCCGGCGGCGGGTTCGTCCAGCAGCAGCAGCGCCGGTTCCAGGGCCAGGGCGCGGGCGATCTCCAGGCGGCGCTGATCGCCGTAGGGGAAATTCTTCGCCGTTTCGTAGGCGCGCCGGTTCAGGCCCACCAGGTCCAGCAAGGCCATGGCCTTCTCCCGCGTGCGCAGTTCCTCGGCGGGCGCGGGCGGCAGGCCCAGCACCCCGGTGATCACGCCGCTGCGGGTATGGATGTGCTGCGCGATGCGCACATTGTCCAGCGCCGAGAGGTTGCCGAACAGGCGGATGTTCTGGAAGGTGCGCCCGATGCCGCGCGCGGCGATGCGGTGCGGCGGCAGGCGGGTGATGTCTCCGCCCTGGTAGATCAGCCGGCCCGCCGTGGCCGGGATCAACCCGGTCATCACGTTGAACAGCGTCGTCTTGCCCGCGCCGTTGGGGCCGATCAGGCCGAAGATCTCGCCCTTTTGCACACTGAAACTGACGTTGTTGACGGCCAGCAGCCCGCCGAAGCGGCGGCTGATGCCGCGCACCTCGATCATCGGCATGTCGCCGGTGGCCGGGGCGGGGGCCGGGGAAACGCTCGGTTCGATCATGCGGCGGCCTCGGGCGTCGTGGTGGGGGGCGGCGGCGCGGGCCTGCGCCGGCGCTCGAACAGCGCCGGCGTGACGAAGCCGCGGGGCAGGAACACCGTGCCGATGATGAGCAGGAAGCCGAAGATGATCAGGCGCCCGTCCTTCATGAAGCCGCCGAGCCAGGGCGGCAGCCCGCCGGTATCCGACAGGATGCGCAACACTTCCGGCAGCGCGGTCAGCGCCATGCCGCCCAGCACCGGCCCCAGGAACGTGCGCGACCCGCCGATCAGCACGAAGGCCAGGTAGCTGATGCTGGCGTCGAAGGTGCCCTGGCGCGCGTTCCAGGTGTTGAGAAAGTGCGCGCTGACCGCGCCCACCATCCCCGCCAGCACCGCGCCCATGGTGAAGGCCAGCACCTTGTTGAACGTGGGGTTGACGCCCATCGCGCTCGCCGCCAGTTCGTCCTCGCGGATGGCCGTGAAGGCGCGGCCCACCCGGATGCGCTCCAACCGGGCGACGAAGAACATGCTGATCACCAGCATCGGCAGCACGATCCACAGATACTCGATCTGTGTCTTGAACGGCTGCGGTATGCCGAAGATGCCCACCGCGCCGCCGGTGATGTCCAGATTGAGCGACAGCACGCGCAGCACTTCGACAAAGGCGATGGTCGCCAGCGCCAGGTAGATGCCGCGCAGGCGCAGCGCCGGCACGCCGACGATGATCGCCAGGCCCGCCGAGGCCACCCCGGCGATGAGCATCTCCAGCAGCAGGTCGGGGATCGGGAAGAGGTCGCCCTGGTAGGTGAAGACCTTGGTCGACATCACCGCCGCGATATAGCCGCCCAGCGCGTAAAAGCCGGGACTCGCCAGCGACAGTTGCCCGGCCATCAGCGGCAGATAGAGCGACAGTCCCAGCATGGCCGCCAGCAGCATCGAGACGATCAGGAACCCGTAGGTGGCGAAAAAGTCTGCCATGGCTTGCTGTTACACCTTCTGGATGAGCGTGCGGCCCAGCAACCCTTGCGGGCGCACCAGCAGCACGATAAAGAGGATGGCGAAGGCGACCGCATCCTTGTAGCCCGAATATTCGGCGGGCACCAGGGCCTCGGCCAGGCCGATGATCAGGCCGCCTGCCACCGCGCCGGGGATATTGCCCAGCCCGCCCAGCACGATAACCGCCAGCCCTTTCAGGCCGAACGAAATGCCGAAGTAGGGGCCGGCAATGCTGACGCTGGTGCCGACCAGCGTGCCCGCGATGCCGCCCAGGAAGCCGCTCAGGAAAAACGTGATCAGAATGAAGCGGTCGGTGTTGATGCCCAGCAGGCTGGCCGTCGTCGCGTCCTCGGCCACGGCCTTCAACGCCTTACCGAAGCGCGTGTAGTTGATCAGGTAGGTGAGCAGCACCAGGATCAGCGCCGACACGGCGAAGATGACCACCTGGACGCTGCGGATCGGGATGGGGTTGGCCGCCGTGCCGAAGTTGATCGACGGCGGCAAGTCGCCGTAGATATTAGCCGGGAACGTGTAGATTTCGGCGCCGACCAGGTACTGGATCAGGTTGGTGATCATTACCGCGGCACCCAGGCTCGACACGAGCGTCAGCAGCGGGTCGGCGCCGCGCAGGCGCAACGGGCGAAACGCCAGCCGCTCCAGGATCACCCCGACCAGCCCGGCCAGCACCGCGCCCAGGATCATGGCAATCGCGAAGGGCAGGTCCGTGCCGAGCGAAGCGTTCGCCAGCAACCCATTGAAGCCGAACACGCCCCCGGCCAGGGTGTAGGTGAAGTAGGCGCCGAGCGTGAACACGGCGGCGTGCGCGAAGTTGATGATGCCCAGGATCGAGAAGACGAGTGTGTAGCCCAGCGCGAAGATCGCGTAGACGCTGCCGATGGATAACCCGTTGAGGACCTGCTGCAGGAAGAGGGTGAAATCCATGCTCCGTCCCTATACCAAAAGTGGGGGGAGGCGGTCCTCCCCCCACTCGTCGCTTGCCGGGCAGACCCGTGGCCGGCGGGTTCCGCCGGGTGTGGGGCTATTTGAGATAGGTGAACTGGCCGGTGGTGCCGTCCGGGTTCATCTTGATCTGGGCCACGTAGAACTGGGTCTGGTTGACTTCGCCTTCCTTGTCGAAGGAGATCGGGCCGAGCGGGGTATCGTACTTACCGGCCAGCACCTCCTGGTTCAGGGCGGTGCGCAGATCGGCCAGTTGCATGCCGCTGATCTTGCTCTTCTTGTCGAGCGAGGCCAGCGCGTCCACGAACACCTGCACGCCGGTGAAGCACTGCGCGCTGAACTGCGGCGGGGCTTTCTTCTGCTGTGCAGTGTAGGCGGCGACAAAGGCTTTGTTGATGTCGGTGTTGGCCTCCGGGCTATAGGCCTGGGCGATCAAGATGCCGTCGCAGGCCGCCTTGCAGACCGGGAAAATATTGGTCGTATTCAGGCCGTTGCCGCCGATGATCTGGCCCTTGAAGCCCAGGTCGCGCAACTGCTTGACCAGGTTGCCGCCGTCTGCCGCCAGGCCCGACACAATCGCCAGGTCCGGCTTGAGGTTCAGCGCCGCGGTGGCCTGGGTCTGGAAGTCGGTGTCGGTGGTCTGGAACTTCTGCACCGTCACCAGGTCAAGGCCCTTCTTTTTGACCGTATCCTGGAACGTCCCGGTCTCGGACACGCTGAAGGCGTCGTTCTGCGCGAAGAACACCGCGACCTTCTTGATGTTCGGATCGAGCTTGAGCGCGGCGTCCACCGCATTGGGCGCGACCACCGCGACCGGGGCCGACACGCGCGCGATGTAGTCGCCGATCTGCGGGATGCCCTTGGCCGTGTTCGACGGCCCCAACACCGGCACCTTCGCCCGGTCGGCGATCGGGTCGGCGCTGAAGGCTTGCTGCGACAGCGTTGGGCCGACGATGCCCACCACGTTGTCCTTGTTGATCAGTGTCTGGAAGGCATTGATGGCGCCCGCTTCATCGCCGCCGGTGTCCTGGAAGACGAGCTTGATCGGCGTGCCGTTGACGCCGCCGCGCTGGTTGAAGAACGTCTCGGCCAGCTTAGCGCCGATCACCTCTTCCTGACCGAGCAGGGCTACGTTGCTCGTCTGGGCCACCGCGATGCCGATGGGGATCGGCGTGCCGCCGCTGGCCGCGCCGCCGCCCGACGAGGCCGCCGGGGTATCGGTCGCCCCGACCATAGCGGCCGGGGTATCGGTGGCCGCCGCCCCGCCCGAGGCCGTCGTCGCGGTGGGGGCCGCCGAAGATGAAACGGGCGTGTTGGTAGGAGACGTGCCCGTGTCTCCGCCGCACCCTGTCAGGAACATCGCCACGATTAAGGGAAGGACGAGAATCCGTCGCCGCATACCTGTTCCTCCTTTGGATCGGTGTCTCGGTGTGGCTGGCTGGTTACTTGTGGGCGCCGGGAGCGCGTTTGCGTGGCAGCAGTATAGCACCGCCCTCTACGCTTGTCAACACTTGTAGTGCTTCGCAACGCGATACATTGACGCTAAACATACTAGCGCGAACCACCTAAAAGTACTACTGAAACAGGCTTCATTTATCGGAATGGTAAGGTTGGCGGTAAGCAACCTCTGCTATACTGCTGGCACAGTGGTGTGTCTATCCTGGCCCAGGGACAGGCGCACAACCACCTCCCCCGTGCGTTTGCTGTTCCGGCGCGGGGCATTCTCCAGGGTGTTTTATTCCCTAGCTTCATCATTCATCTCTTCTCTTAGAGCCGGGCGTGGTCGCCGCCTGCCGCCCTGGGCCTGGGGCGGGGTTGGCCTGGCGAAAGGACTCTTTTATGCGCTTTCGTCCGTACCTCGGGTTTATCCTGATCGCGCTGGCGCTGGCGGGGTTTGCCGGACTGCTCGGCCTCGACAAGGGCCGCCCCGTCTCGGCGGCGCAGAGCACCGGCGACTATGCCGCCGGGGGGCGTCGCCCCGCTCTGCCCGGCGACGGCACCGCCGCCCAGCCGGTGGCCCCCGTCAAGTATCCCAACGGCGTGGTCGTCGGAGGTTCCTATAAGAACGACGAGACTCCGCCGCTGCGCACCCTCAAGCCGCAACTGAATGCGCGGACCGGTCGCCCCGGCGCCGAGCGCGAGAACGCGCCGATTCCCCTGGCCGGCTTCAAAGACGCGCTCGACCCGGTGGTGCAGCGCGCCTTCGGCGGGCCGGCGGGGATCGGCGCCAATATGCCCGCCCCGGCCACCAACTGGGAAGGCATGAGCATCACGACGGCGGGCAGCAACGTGGCCCCGCCCGACACCAACGGCGATGTAGGGCCCAATCACTATATCCAGACGGTCAACACGGCTTTCCAGATCTGGAATAAGAGCGGCGTCTCGCTCTACGGCCCGGCCAACCTCAACACGCTCTGGCAGGGCTTCGGCGGCCCCTGCGAGACGCGCAACGACGGCGACCCGGTGGTGCTCTACGACCAACTGGCCGACCGCTGGCTGATCAGCCAGTTCACATCCGCCGCGCCCTATGACGAGTGTATCGCCATCTCCTCGTCCGGCGACCCAACCGGTTCCTGGTATCGCTACGCGTTCCAGTTCAGCACCACTACCATCTTCTACGACTACCCGCACCTGGGGGTCTGGCCCGACGGCTATTACATGACGGCAAATATCTTCGACCTCAGCCTGCCGAGCGCGAGCCAGTACCAGGGACCGGCCCCGGTCGTCTTCGACCGGGCGAAAATGCTGCAAAACCAGCCC
>CBJNAR010000093.1:0-8586 GCA_966434075.1 uncultured bacterium | reverse complement strand
GCGAGCACGAAGCCGATTACCCGATCGCGCTGCAGTTCACCAATTATCGCTAACAGGCGGCCAGCGAGATTTTGCGTTGTAGGGGTCGGTTTCAAACCGGCCCGCCGCCCAGATTTTGCGGTGTAGGGGCCGGTTTGAAACCGGCCCGCCGCCCAGCAGCATCAATATCCGACAGGCACTAGCAAGGCAGGCTCATGGATGTGAAAAAGGCGCCCAGCTTCAATATCGTCACGCTGGGCTGCGAGAAGAATTCGGTGGACAGCGAGGGCATGGGCCAGGTGCTGGCCGAGTCCGGCTATACGGATGCCGCGCGGCCCGAAGACGCCGATGTGCTCATCGTCAACACCTGCGGCTTCCTCCAGGCGTCCACCGGCGAGTCGGTGGCGGCGTTGCAGGAACTGGCGGCGCACAAGCGGCCCGACCAGTTGCTGGTGGCCGCCGGGTGCGCCACGCAGCGCTACGGTGCGGCCATCGCCGACCAGGTGCCGGGGGTGGACGGCCTGCTGAGCACGCGCCAGTGGCCGCAGATCGCCCGGCTGGTGGAGCATCTGCGCACCCAGCAGGCCAACGGCGAACTACCGGCGCAGCAGGCGGGCGCCGACCCGGTGGCGGCCATCCAGGCCCACGCGGCGAGCATCGAGCAGGCCCTGCTGGCCCCCGTGCAGCCCACGGCGGAACTCAAGCGCTTCAAACGCAAGGCCAGCGGCGCCAGTGCCTATGTGAAGATCTCCGAAGGCTGCGACCACACCTGCGCCTTCTGCATCATCCCCGACATCCGCGGCAAGCACGTCAGCAAGCCCATCGACGAGATCGCCGCCGAGGTGCGCGACCTGAGCGAGCAAGGCGTGCGCGAGGCGATCCTGATCGCCCAGGACAGCACCTATTACGGCACCGACCTGCATCTGCGCGACGGCCTGGCCCAACTGCTGGAGGCCATCGCCCGCGACGCGCCGGCGATGGAGTGGGTGCGCCTGATGTACGCCTACCCGACGCAGATCACGCCGCGGCTGATCGAGACCATGGCTGCCCTGTCCCAGGTCTGCAAGTACCTCGATATGCCGTTGCAGCACGGCCACCCCGAGACGTTGCGCCGCATGCGCCGCCCGAACAACATCGACCGGGTGCGCCGCCTGATCGCCGACCTGCGCGCCGCTATGCCCGAGATTGCCCTGCGCACCACCTTCATCGTCGGCTTCCCCGGCGAGACCGACGCCGAGTTCCAGGCGCTGCTCGATTTCATTGCGGAGATCCGGTTCGACCACGTCGGCATGTTCATGTACTCGGCGGAAGAGGGCACCCGCGCGGCCACCCTGCCCGACCAGATCCCGGAGCGGGTGAAGCAGCGCCGCTACAAACAGGCTATGCTGCTGCAACAGGGCATCTCGGCGGAGCAGAACCAGCGCTGGGTGGGCCGCACGCTCGACGTGCTGATCGAGGGCACCGGCACGGTGGACGACGGGCGCGGGCACAAACGCCCCATCCTGGCCGGGCGCTATTACCGCCAGGCGCCGGAGGTGGACGGCATGGTCTTCGTGAAGGGCCACTCCGGCGTCGAGGTGGGGCAAACGGTGCCCGTGCGTATCACCCAGTCCACCGAGTATGACCTCTGGGGCAAGGTGGCGCGGGCCTAACCCCCCTGACCCCCTTCCCGGCGCGGGAAGGGGGAACCTTTTTTTCCGCTTGCACAGGTCTGCTTCCAGAATGGTTTTTTCTGCGGTTTGGGTTGCTGGTGGGCTGGGGGGCCTTTTCTTTGCGTCCAATGGTAAGGAAAAGGTAGGGACCATTAGACCTTTACAGCACCCGTGTATTGCGTGGATCGTGCGTAGCCGCGATCCAGCCTTACCGCGCAGCTTACCGTTCGCTTATGCGGACAGCCCGGCGGGCCTTGGCCGGCGCCGCTGCCGGTTGACGGGGGCGCGGGGCTGGTGCTACAATGGCGCGGCTTCTACGAAAAAGAAGCTTCCTGGGGCCGCGTGCGCATCAGTTGGCCCACCGCCCCCTCAGACGTGACGGCCGTTTTGCCGTCTGGCTTCGCCCCAAAATTCGATCCCGTTTTCCAAGTCCTGATTCGGTAACTCCTTTCCACCAAGCGCATTATAGACTGGTGGACGCCGCACAGGCGTGACGAGTTATCCGAAAGAGGCCGGAAGCGCAAGGATCGGAAGGGAATCCGGTGATCTGGTTCACCGGGCAGATTCTCAGGAACCTGGGCACGCCGGTACAGAATCCACTCCATCGTGTTGGCGGGAGAGGCGCGGCACGAGAGCCATCCAAGGGTCCGGCGGGTCCACGGCGCGTATGCTGCTGTGGCCCTGGCATTTCTACCAAGCGTGCAGCGCGCCTGCTATCCCCATTCGTATTGTTTGAAAGGAATTCTCATGAAACGCACACCCTGGACGCTTCGCGCGCTGGGTATCGCGACCCTGATGGGCGTGATGCTGACCGCGCCGAGCGTGGGTTCCGCACAGGGCGGATCGCGCACGTTCCCCGAGACCGGCAAGACGGTCAGCGGCCAGTTCCTCGACTATTGGAACACACATGGCGGGCTGGCCCAGCAGGGCTTCCCGATCTCCAATGAGATGCAGGAGAAGTCGGACCTGAACGGGCAGACCTACACGGTGCAGTATTTCGAGCGCGCCGTCTTCGAGAAGCACCCCGAAAACGCGCCGCCGTTTGATGTGCTGCTGAGCCAGCTCGGCACCTATCAGTACAAGGCCAAGTATGGCGGCAACGGCGCGCCGGGCCAGGTGCCGAACAACGTGAACGGCCGCTACTTCCCCGAAACCAAGCACACCATCGGCGGCAGCTTCCGCACGTACTGGGAGCAGCACGGTGGCCTGGCCCAGCAGGGCTTCCCGATCAGCGATGAGTTCCAGGAGAAGTCGGACCTGAACGGGCAGACCTACACGGTGCAGTATTTCGAGCGCGCCGTGTTCGAGAAGCACCCCGAGAATCAGCCGCCGTTTGACGTGCTGCTGAGCCAGCTCGGCACGTTCCAGTACAAGGCCAAGTACCAGGGCGGGGGCGGCAACAATCCGCCGCCGACGCAGCCCCCGGCCAACAACGGGCCGAAGAACAAGGACGCCAATGTGACGCCGTATTGCGGTGTCGCGGGGACGCAGTTCACCTACTTCGCCCAGGGTTTCACCCCGAACGAAGCCCTGTCCTTCTGGTTCACCGCGCCGAACGGCGGCGTGGTGGGTACCTCCCGCCCGGCCTTCCTGGCGCCCGGCGACGGCAAGTTCCAGTTCCCCATCCCGACGAGCGCGCAGTTCGCGCAGTTGCCGGGTTGGTGGGCGATGACCTGGGCCGGCGACTTCAGCAAGCACCAGTCGGTCGGCTACTTCTACGTGGCGCGCAACGCGGGTGAGTGCGCGGGCGTGCCCGCGCCGCAGAACACCACCTCGCCGCCGCAGGCCAGTTGCGACACCAGCGGCAGCAAGGACGGCAAGGCCGAGCCGGCGTCGGTGCAGGCCGGGCACACCGTCCGCGTGACCGCGTGGAACTTCACGCCGAACGAGGGGTTGAGCCTGTGGTTCACCGCCCCCAACGGCAGCACCGTGGGCACCGCGCGGCCCTCGTTCCGCGTACCGGGTGACGGCGGGTTCTACCTGGATATCCCGACGCAACCGAGCAGCGACATCAGCTTCTCGCCGGGCCGCTGGGCGATCACCTTCGAGGGCGCCAGCAGCCACCACCAGTCGGTCATCTTCTTCTGCGTGACCCCGTAAGGGCCGCGCGCTACCCCGCCGGGGCGCCCTCTCCGCGCCCCGGCACACCAATCGCGTCGCCTCCTTCGGGAAGCGGCGCGATTGTGCTTTCCCGGCGCCCGCCGTCGCGGCTGACTGCCCTATTAGGCACCGCGAAGACGCGAAGGACGCGAAGAATAAGACCTACATAAATAGTCTTCGCGTTCTTCGCGTCTTCGCGGTGAACTACTGGACTGATATAGGGGGCGCCGGGATCAGCGGATGCTTTGCAGCAGATCGAGGCGGTCGCTGGTGATGCCGTCCACGCCCCAGAGGCGCAGCCAGCGCAGGCCCAGGTCGCTGTTAACCGTCCAGGTGAAGACCTGGCGCCCGGCGCGGTGGGCCAGCACGATGACCAGCGGGTTCAGAGCGATCAACTGCCACTTCGGGCCAAGGATCTCGGCGTGGGCGGGCGGTTCCAGCGGCCAGATCGAGTCCTCGCCGGTGAGGTAGCAGAGCGGTAGCTCGGGGGCCAGCTCGCGCACGCGCTCCAGGGAGTCGCCGTCGAAGGACATGATCAGCACCTGGTCCATGAAGTTCTCGGCGCGCAGCACGTCGAGCAGGCATTCCTCGATGCCGGGGTAAAGGTGCGGGCTTTTGATCTCGATGACCAGGCGCGCGCCGCCGTTGGGCGCCGTGCGGACCAGGTCGATCACCTCGGTCAGCGTGGGAATGCGCTCGCCGCGCCACTCCGGACCAAACCAGGCCCCGGCATCCAGGCGCTTCAACTCATCCAGCGTGTGCCCGGCCAGCGGTCCCTGGCCGTCGGTGGTGCGGTCGAGCGTCTCGTCGTGGAAGACAACCAGGGCCTCGTCGGCGGTGAGTTGGATATCGAGTTCCCAGTTGGGGATGCCGGCGGCCAGGGCGTTGCGGAAGGCGGCCAGGGTATTCTCCGGGGCATCGGCGGCGCCGCCGCGGTGGGCCACGCGCTCGGGCGGCGGCAGCGGGCGAGTCATCCAGCGGGCCAGGCCATAGCCCAGCGCGAGGCCACTCAACAGGCCAAGGGTACGGCGGTGCATTAGCGGAACTCCCGTGTGGGCCACTGCCGTCCGGCGGCAATCTGCTGCATCTTGGTGCGCGGATTGACGACGACAGGGTTGCCGAAGAGGGCCAGCACGGCCTCGTCGGTATGGTGGTCGGCATAGGCGTAGCTGGCGGTGAAATCGACGCCATGCTGCTCGGCGAAATGGTTGATCAGCAGCGCCTTGGTGTCGCCGTAGGGCCAGTCGCCGTTGATGCGCCCGGTAAAGCGCCCGTCTTTTTCCTCCAGGTGGGTGGAGATCAGATGGTCGGCGCCGAGATCGCGCTGCAAGGGCATCAGCAAGAAATCGAGCGAGCCGGAGAGCAGCACCGTGATATGGCCCTGCTCGCGGTGCTCGCGCACGGCAGCGCGGCCCGCCTGGGACAGCCGCGGGGCGATCTCTTCCTCATAGCACTGCGCGGCCAGGGCGCGCAGGCGCGCGGCGGGCTGCCCGGTCAGGTAGACGCGCTGCTGGCGGATCGCTTCCATGGGGCTCATGCGCGGCAACTGGCGCAGCAGGTAGAAGCCGGTTTTCAGCAGCCCGCCCAGGCTCAGCACCCGCTTGCGCACCAGGTAGCTGATAAACAGCCGCTCGGTGGTCGTGCCGGGCAGCAGGGTGCGGTCGACATCGAAGACGGCGGCGATAGCGACGGGCGTGGCCGGTCCCGCGGCGGGATTGGCCGGAGATTCCATGCTTAGACGGTTCCTTTCTGAGGCGGCTTGAGATAGTAGTCCCGCGCATCATACAGCACCACGGCGCCGCGGGCCAGGCCATAGAGCACGCTGAACAACGCCAGCGCCTGGCCCACGCCGACGATGACCGGCCAGGCGCCGCCCCAGTCGTTGAAACGGCCCGGTTCCTGTTCGGCCCAGAGCAGCAAGCCATACTGCAAAATCAGGTAAATGAAAGTGACGACCTTCGCCCCGCCGTAGAGGGCGCGGTGCAGGCGCGACGCGGCCAGCCAGAGGCCCAGCCGCGATTGCATCATCGTCTTGTCGCCGAACGCCGTTTTGCCCTCGGCCAAGGCCAGGCTGCGCACGGCGTCCACCGCGAAGGAGCGGACCAGCATCACCAGGGGCGCCCAGATCGGCACGAGGTTCAGGTGGGCGCAGACGACCCAGTAGATGTTCTCGACCACCCGGTCGCCGGCGATGTCGATCACGGCCCCGGCCATATCGGCGCGGCCCCGCTTGCGCGCCACGTAGCCGTCGAGCGCATCGCTGACGAAAACGATCAGGGTGAGCACCGCGGAGACGAAGGCGGCCCAGGGCTGGCGCAGGTAGAGCAGGCCGATGGTGATGAACAGGAGCAGGATGCGCGCGAGGGTAATCAGGTTAGCCATACAACATGAGCCTCTATGCCGGCGCGAGACCGGGGTCGGGGGGGCAGGGCGCGTCGGGCCAGACCGGCTGCAGCAGCGTCCATTGCTCCGGGTAGCGCGCGATCTGCTTCTCGATGACCGCAAAAACCGCGCGCGTCAGGGTCGTCACACGTTCGGTGTCGTCGCCCTCGGTGGGCGGGTAAATGGGCGGGGTGAAGAAGACGGCATAACGGTTGCGCCCGGTGCGGTAGCAGAAGCCGGGCACCACTGGGACGCGCGCGCGCAGGGCCATCTTCGCCAGCCCCGTGGCGACCACAGTGTCGTCGCCGAAAAAAGGGATCACCACCCCCGAGCGATCCATGTTGCGGTCGGGCAGCAGGCCCACGAGCCGGCCTTCCTTGAGCGCTTGCATTGACTTTTTCAGCGTGGCGAGGCCCTCATCGATGCGCACCATTTCGGATCCGCGCTGGGCGCGCAAGTTGGTCATAAACTCGGCGACGGCGGCAGGGCGGAAATTGGCGACCAGGAACAGGATCGACAGCCCGCGCCGGGCCAGCACCTGCGTCACCATATCGAAGGCGCCCCAATGGGCCGACACCAGCAAGACGCCCTTGCCGCCCTCCGCCAACTTTTGCACCATCGCCAGGCTTTCCTGATCGAAGTCCACCGCCCGGTCGAGCGCGGCATCGCTCATGCGGCCCACCCGTAACAGATCATAATAGTTGCGGGTCGCGTTGCGGAACACGGCCCGCGTCGCCCGGCGCACCGCCCGTTCGGAGGCCGTCGGCCCCAGCACATGGCGCATATTGCTGCGCGCCGCACAGCGTGACCGCGTGCCCACGATCCACGCGAACTCGCCCAGCCGGTCGGCGATCCAGTTGCCGGCGGACACCGGCAGCCGTTCCACAATCCATTGTACCACGATGAGCAGCCGTATCATGTCGCTCCTTTCTCCGCGGCTATTATAGCAAACGCGCTCCCGGCGTGCGAGTGCCGGCAAGTGATCAGCCTTCAGCCATCAGCCGTCAGGAGACGAGTGCGGAGTAGGATCAGACTCGGCGAGATGATGTGCTGCGCATGGACGAAATTCCGCGTAACCACACGTAGCAGCTTACTGACCACTCGTCTCCTGATGGCTGATAGCTGAAGGCTAATCACCCGTCCGGTTGACGTTGTTATGTTATGTGTAGTAAGATTACGCTACAGTTGCCGATCCCGGTTGCCGCGAGACGGCGCAGGCACGGTGTGACCCCCGGCGGGCCGGGGCCGGGCCCGGTGAGGCCGGCGGCAGGCGGCCGGCGAGGAAGGGTGAGGGCATGGCCCACTCCGCACCGACAACACAAATCGCCAATGGATCGGGCGATCTACAGCCCCTGCAGCGGCGGCCCCACATCCGCCATATCCACGACGACGAAGAAGTCTACGGGCTGTTTCACCGCCACTATCTGGTCTTCCTGCGCGGGCTAACCGCGCCGATCGTGGCTTTCCTGGTGCTGGTGCTCATGGGCATGGGGATCAGCGCGGCCAGCCCGGCGGAGACGACCGGCTGGGTGGAAACGCTGCTCTCGGCGGGCACTTTCGTGGTCTGCGGCGCTCTGGTGGCGATTGCCGCCTGGGTGGTCTATATCTTCGCCGACTGGCGGGCCGACTACATGCTGGTCACGCCGCAACGCATCCTGGTCAACGTCGCCACGCCCGGCATCCGCACGGTGCTGCGCGAGGTGCCGATGGGCAAGGTGCAAAACGTCATTATCCACCACGCCTCGATCCACGAACCGGTCAAGAAGATCCTCCAGGTCGCCAGGCTGATAATCGATACCGCCGGACTCGGCCAGATCACCTTCGACGACATCAGCGAACACGACGCCGATGCGGCCAAGACGATCATCATGGGCCTGCAGAAAAACGTGCGCGCCGCCAGCCAGCCGACCCGCGAGCAGTATCGGCACCAGGTGATGTCCAGCATCATTAACGGCACGCCCATGCCGCCGCAGCCGCGCAAAACCCAGGTGCGGTCCTACCCGCGCAGCGGCTACAACTTCCTCAACCGAATCTTCCCCTTCCGGCCGCAGCGCGAGGGTCTCAAGGTGGTCTGGCACAAGCACTGGTGGTTCCTGCTGCAAGCGGAGCTGGTGCCGGTGGGCATCTTTGTCCTGTATGAGATCACCAATCTGATCGTCACGCTGGTCAGCGGAGCAATGGGCGTGCCCACCAACCCGGTGATGACGCTGCTGGCGTTTGTGCGCCCGGTTATCTTCCTGCTGTTGCTGCCCATTGCCCTCTGGCAGTGGGAGGACTGGCGCAACGATAAGTATATCGTCGACCGTGATCGCTTGATCACCATTAGCACCTTGCCGCTGGGCCTCGATGAAACGGTGAAAGAGACGGAGATCCGCCGGGTGGTGGACGCCACGGTGCGGGTCGAGGGGCTGCTGCCCAACCTGCTGCGCTTCGGCACGGTGGTGATGAAGACGCCGGGCGAGGCCACCCAGTT